>JASHUF010000385.1 GCA_030040175.1 Acidobacteriaceae bacterium | reverse complement strand
AAGGTAAGGCACAGCGCCTCAGTGGGATGTGGACGGCTTGGGCGCGTCCGGTGTAGGCGCCGCCGGTGGCGGTGGAGCAGGAATGCCCGACTTCTCGTTATAGGCCTCGATCACCGCCTGGGTGATGTCGGTCGAAGGCAGAGCGTAGAGTACCGTGGGTGCCTGCTGCTGCTGCTCGCTGGCATCGAGCACCAGGGTATAGCCGTGCTTCTGGGCGTAGTCGGTCATCACCGCGCCCACCTTCGCTGCCAGCTTGTTCAGCAGGTCCTGCATGTCGGCCTGGAAGTCGCTCTGCGCGTCCTGGGTGTCGCGGTCCAGCTGCTTCTTTTTCTCGTCGATCGTGCGCGCCCGGGCCTCACGCTCGTCGTCGCTCAAAGTGGAGCCCTGCGCCTGCAGATCCTTGGTGGTCTTGTCGATGTCGTCGCTGAGCGACTTGAGCGAGGCCTCCCTGGGCGCGTACTTCTTTTGCAGATCGGCAAACTCGCGCTGGAACTCGTTTGTCCGGCCCACCGCTGCCTGAAACGAAATGACGGCAACCCTGGCCGGGGTTGCGGCATCGCGAGCCGGAGCCGTGTCATGGGCCTCCGATGCGGGCCTTGGCGTTGCGGGGGCTTGTGCGGCTGCGGCCAGTGGAGATGCCAGGCCAAGGGAAAGAACAACTAGAAACACGCGCTTCATTCGAATTCGATGACTCCTTCGCAATTCCTGCCGCCCGGCAAATCCTGCTTCACGCCCCAAGCGCCGGCGCTGCTCCGCACGCACCGGCTGGCTTGGCTATGCCTTCCGTTCAGCGGAATTCACCTGCGGACAAACTCAGCCGGTCTCGAATCTGTGCGCAGGAGAAGGTGCAAGGCAACCAGATCAGCCCTAGGAACTGCTTGGGGAATTATACGACATCCCCCTCGGCCCGGCGCCGCGGAGCGGGGGCGTTCTGCGGTTCACGAAAGCGGCCCAACCGGTCTTTCTGTTCCCTGATCCCTGTCTTTAGAACGTGGTCGAAATCGTCAGCCGGAAGGTTTTGCGCGGCTCGCGGAAGACATACCGCGAACCGTAAGCCTGGATGGACTCCTCATACGTATAGTCGCCGGCGCCGCCGGGCGGGAACATGGCGCGCGTGATCAGCTGGGCCGTGCAGCTGCCCTGCTTGAGGGCCAGGCTTACCTCGTTGCAGTACGGCGTCTCGTACAGGCGCAGCGGATTCCATGCATAGAACAGGCGGAAGGGCGCGTTGACCACGGGCATGAGCACGGAGAGTTCCGCGCCTGTCGACATGCGCGGCACCAGGTTGGTCCCGGAGATGGGCCGGATGTTTTCCTTAAAGCCCACATGCGAGCCGGGAATGCCTCCCTCGCAGGAGCCGTTGTTGTACACCGGACAGCCGTAGAGCGGGGCCGTGAGCGTGGCGAAGCCCTCGGGGCTCTGCTTCAACTGGTTGTGATCGATGGCCGTATCGATGCCGAAATCGTCAAACAGCGAGAAGGTGAACGGCCCCACGACGGGGATGCGGTACTCGGCGTTGCTGGTGAGCTGCGTATCGCCGCCGATCGAAGCCACTCCGTAGACCGGTATCGGCACTTGAATGCACGCCGTGTAAGCCAGGTTGTTGGGTTGCTGCGGCACGCACGAGCCGTCGGGGTTGGTGAGCTGGATGTTGACGCGCGTGGGCACGTACCCATACGGAGTCGCCCCGCGCACATCAAATCCGCGTAGCTCCATTTCGCCGCCGGCGTAGAAGCGGTTGTTGGGCGGAGCCACATCGCCGCCCCAGCCGGCCACGTAGCCCAGCTGCGCGCGCAGTCCGAGCACATTGTGACCGGTCGCCGAAGGAATCAGGTAGTGCATGGGAATAAAGCGCTCGGCGGCCACCAGCGGTTCAAGGTAGCGCACGTTGCCCCACAGACCGGAAACCTGCACCGCGGCGGTGTATTCCTTGCCCGTGCGCGGGCGCAGCGGGTTGCTGACGGTGTTGTAGGCGTAGCTCAGCGACACGTAGCTGTTGATGATGCCGGCGAGCGGATTCGATGCCTGCACGCCCGAACGGAAGGCGATGGTGTCAAAGAACGTCTGCGAGGCGGTGCTGAAGGCCGTAATCGTAGACCGCGTCCAGGAATAGGTGAAGCCCACGCGCTGGAAGGCGTGGCGCTTGAGGGGATAGCTGATGGAGAAGTTGAAGCCGTCTGAAGCCTGGTTGTAGTTCTGCGTCAGCGATTTCTCGGCCGCCGTCAGGTTCACCGACGCGCCCGTGGTGGCCTGGTAGTTCTTGGCTGCGTTGTAGTCCTGCTTCTGGTTGAAGACCTGGAATCCCACGTTGACGGGGCGGTTGCGAATGTAGGGCTGCGTAAAGCCGAACAGGAACTGCCGGCTGATCGAGCCCAGGTTGGCCTGCAGGCTGAGCGTTTCGCCCAGGCCGAGGAAGTTGTTGGTCTGGTAATTCAAGCCGATAAAGGCGCCGGAAAGGCCGCTCACGCCGCCGTTCATGCCGATCGAATTCTTGCCCTTCTCCTTCACCTTCAGCAGAAGTTCCACCGTCCCCGCGTCGGCGTTCTGGATCGCAGTCGAATCCTGGTCGACGCGCAGCGGCTCGAAATATTCGAGCTGGTTGAGGCGCAGCAGGCTGTACTCCCAGAGCTGGGAGTTGTAGACCGAGCCCTCGTCGAGCATCAGTTCGCGGCGGATGACGCGGTCGCGGGTAATGGTATTGCCCTGGAACTCGATCCGCGAAACGAAGAACTGCTTGCCTTCGTCGATGTTAACGTCGAGCGAGACAGTGTGCTTTTGGTCGTCGTAGCTGATTTTGGGGATGGCGCCGAAGTTGATGTAGCCGTTGGCGCCGTAGGCCTTCTTCAGATTGTCCAGCCCCTTCCCGATATCGGTGGCGTTGAACCAGTCGCCGTCCCTGACTGGAAATGTCGAGCGCAGGGCTTTCAGGTTTCGTCCCGCCACGTCGCCAGAGAAGGTAATTGTCCCCAAGCGGTAGCGTCCGCCCTCCTCGACGGGCAGCAGGATGTCGATACGCTTGCCCTTGTTGGGCCGGAAGGTAAACCAGTTCAGACCACCCTGGTCGCGAATCTGCGTCTTGGGCGTCTCCACGGCGGCATTCGCGTAGCCCTTGTCGCGGTACGCCTGCCGCACCCGCTCCGTATCCTCTTCGAGTTTCGACGAGTCGTAGGTTTGCGGGAAAAGGTCCTCGAAGATGATGGAATAGGGAATGCCGATGGGCTTCAGGTTCTTCATCGAGCGGCGCAAATAGAGCGCGCTCAGGTGGGTGTTGCCGGTGAACTGGATTTTGCCCACCTTCACCACCGGCCCTTCCTTAACGTTGAAGTTCACCTGCACCGAAGCCGGGGGGATGGTTTTTACCTCGGTCTTGATGGTGGCGAACTGGTGCCCGTGCTCGGCCTCCATCTCCTTGATCACCGCCTCAGCCTTCTTGATGCGGGTGGGATCGTACTGGCTGTCGACCGTCAGATCCACCTTTTCTTTCTTAAAGCGGTCGAGGATGTCGGACTGCGTAATGGTATTCAGCCCCTTGTAATTGATCTCGCGGATGTAGGGGTTCTCGCGCACGAAGATGTTCAGGATGATGCCCTTCTCCGTATCTTCGCGCTCGATGCGCAGGTCTTCGAAGTAGCCCGTGTTCCAGAGGGAATTGAAGTCCCGCTCGATGGAGATGGGATCGTAGGTATCGCCCGGATGGGTAAAGAGCCGGGCGAGGATGGTTTCCTTCGGGATGCGGCGGTTCCCGATGACGCGAATATCGTAGATGGTCTGCGGGGTCTGGGCCAGTGCGGCTCCGGTCGCAAGGGCCAGCAGGACCACAACCAGCGCGCGGGTAAGCATGCGGGCGGCGCGAGAGGGGAAGGTGTGCCTGACCGTCACCGGGCTCAAGCCCCGCGGGGAGCACAAAGAGTACTGGTGCGGTCCATAGTTCAGCGTCACGAAATGAATTTGCAAACCCTCACTGCTCAAAGTCTCGTCCTGCATCGAGGAAAGATGATTATATTGGACGGCGGCGAGACTCCCCAACCGCCGGAGTTCCAACGGGCGCGGCAACCGTCCCTTCCCCAGCGCGCTTCTCCTCTCGATGCAGGGTGAGGCCGCGCACGCCGCGTTTCCCAAAAGGCGAACGCGAACCCGGAGTATCGCCGGCGGCTCCACCCAGAAAGGAGCAACGCCCCAATCATTTTCTTCTGCCGCGCTCGCCGCCTGCCGGCCGGGATAAACCCATCGCCATCCCGTTCCTCCATCGGGCAGGGCCGATGGCGCGGGCAAGCGAGGTTGATCGAGCACCCATCCCACAGTCTACCGGAACGAGGCGGGCTGCCGGAACGAGGCGGAGCGAATCCCCGCGCCCTCTTGCCGGCGCTTGGCAGTATGCTCGTTAGACGCGCATGTGCCGAACAGGACACCGCGCTCCGCGGAGGAATTCGTCCCGGCAAGCAGCCGCCGGCCAGGGCGCGGCAGAGGAGTAAGCCCGATGGATCAACCGGCCCGCGAAACGGCCCGAACGGTCTTCGATTTTTCCGCGGAGCTCCTCGATGGGCGCACCATCGCCCTCGACCAGTTTCACGGGCGCGTGCTGCTCATCGTGAACACGGCCAGCGCCTGCGGCTTCACGCCGCAATACGCAGGCCTGGAAGCGCTGCATCGCCGATATTGCGATCGCGGCTTCGCCGTGCTCGGCTTCCCCTCGAACCAGTTCGGCCGGCAGGAGCCGGGCACAGCGGCCCAGATCGGCGCCTTCTGCCGGGAAAGCTATGGCGTCAGTTTTCCCCTCTTCGCCAAGATCGAGGTGAACGGCGCGCGCGCCCATCCCTTGTACCGGTTTCTGAAAGGGGAGAAACGCGGAGCCATCGGCTTACTTTCGCGCGGCCGAATCGCCTGGAACTTCACGAAGTTCCTCACCCGCCGCTCCGGACGGGTGGCCGCGCGATTCTCGCCCGCCACACCGCCGGCAAGCCTTGCCGGAGCCATCGAGGACCTGCTCCGGGAGCCCCGGCCGGAGGCCTAGCCGTCCTTAGACCTGCGCCGCCGCTTCTCACACCGCGGGATGCCCGCGGTCGAAAATGTATCTTTTCTGCGCACCGGATCGTCTTAAAAAAGCGGCGCGCCGCTTCTCTTTGCCGGTACGTGTGCCTCGTCTTTCGACTACCATTGTAGATTCTTTCGGACCTGGCCGGAGGGGAGGCGATTCGCCCTCCGGCCGTTTGGGAATTTTCGCGTACGGGCTGTCCTGGTTGCATCGTGCCCGGCGGCCGATCCTTCCGGGACCGTCCGCGGAAATCGGCGCCGGCCGGCAGCGTTGACTTGGGGACGAAATCTCCGGCTCCGGATCATCCAAAAACGAAACCGCGCGGCGCGCCGGTTCGAACCGCACCGTGGCTGCGGGGAATTGGCCCAAGGCGAGTAGGGTAGGGGTATCCCGGCGGGGGGAATGCGGGCCGCCACGGCGCCGATCAAGGAACGAGCCCTAAGGAGCGGGTACCAGACTTATGATGTGGATTGTCCGGCTTGCGCTGCGGCGGCCTTATACATTTGTCGTCTTCGCGCTCCTTATTCTCATCCTTGGCATCTTCAGCATCGCCTCGATGCCGAGGGACATCTTCCCCAACATCGACATCCCCGTGGTCACCGTGGTCTGGAATTTCTCCGGCCTCTCGGCTGAGCAGATGGCCGACCGCATCGTCACACCCGCCGAGCGTGGACTCACAACCACGGTCAACGACATCGAGCACATCGAATCGCAGTCTCTGGTGGGCGTGGGAGTCATCAAGATCTTCTTCCAGCCGCATGTAAATGTGGGCGAAGCCGTGGCTCAGGTCACGGCCATCAGCCAGGTGGAACTGCGCGCGCTTCCACCGGGGTCCCTTCCCCCGTTCATCATCCAGTACAACGCCTCGAGTGTCCCCGTGCTGCAACTCGGCCTGGCCGGCCAGGGCCTGGACGAGCAGCAGCTGAACGACCTGGCCACCAACACCATCCGCATCCAACTGGCCACCATCGAAGGCGCGCAGGAGCCCTATCCCTACGGCGGCAAGCAGCGCCAGATTCAGGTCGATCTCGATCCGCAAGCGCTCGAGGCGCGGGGCCTGTCGCCCGCCGACGTGGTCACCGCCATCACCAGCCAGAACGTCATCGCCCCCTCGGGCACCATCAAGCTCGACCGCTTCGAGTACCAGGTGGAGACCAACTCGGCGCCGTCGCTGATCGAGGCGCTCAACGACATGCCGGTCAAGGCCGTGAACGGCGCCGTGGTCTATATCCGCGACGTAGCCCACGTGCGCGACGGCTATCCGCCGCAAACCAATATTGTGCACGTGAACGGGAAACGAGCCGTGCTGATCAACATCCTCAAGACCGGCTCGGCCTCCACGCTCGACATTATCAAGGGCGTGCGCGACAAGATCGCTTACGTCCAGGGCGAGCTGCCGCCTGCGCTCCACATCAGCCCCGTCTCCGATCAGTCGATCTTCGTGCGCAGCGCCATCAACGGCGTGGTGCGCGAGGGAATTATCGCTGCCTGCCTCACCGCAATCATGATTCTGGTCTTTCTCGGCAGCTGGCGCTCCACGCTCATCATTGCCGTGTCGATTCCCCTTTCGATTCTCTGCTCGCTCTGCGCCCTCTACGTTCTCCACGAGACTGTCAACATCATGACCCTGGGCGGGCTTGCCCTGGCCGTCGGCATCCTGGTCGACGACGCCACCGTGGAGATTGAAAACATCAACCGCAATCTCGAGGCGGGCAAGGAGATCGAGCAGGCGATCCTGGACGGCGCAGCCCAGATCGCCACGCCGGCGCTGGTTTCCACCCTTTCCATCTGCATCGTCTTCGTGCCCATGTTCCTGCTGAGCGGCGTGGCGCGCTATCTCTTTGTTCCCCTGGCCGAAGCCGTGGTCTTCGCCATGCTCGCCAGCTACCTGCTCTCGCGCACCGTGGTGCCCACCATGGCCCGCTACCTGCTCAAGGAGCACGACGACGCCGAGATGGAACGCAAAAAGAAAAGCCGCAATCCCCTGGTGCGCTTTCAGATTGCCTTCGAATCGCAGTTCGAGCGGCTGCGCCATTTCTATGCGCGCCAGCTCGCGTTCTGCGTGGATCACGCCGGCGTTTTTCTTCTGCTCTTTCTTGCCCTCATGCTGGCCTCGCTGGCGCTCACGCCGGAGCTGGGCCAGGATTTTTTCCCCTCCGTCGATGCCGGCCAGTTCAAGTTTCACATCCGCGCGCATACCGGCACGCGCATCGAAGAGACAGCCGCCCTTTGCGACCGCATCGACCAGACCATCCGCGAGCAGATCCCCGCCGACGAGCTGGTCACCATCATCGACAACATCGGCCTGCCCTATTCGTCCTTGAATCTCTCTTACTCGACCTCGGCGCCCGTCGGCCCCGCTGACGCCGACATCCAGGTGCAGCTCGCTCCCAGGCACCATCCCACCGAAGCGTACGTTGCCCTGCTGCGCAAGGTGCTGGCCCGGGACTATCCGGGCGTGGAGTTTTACGAGCAGCCGGTCGACATCGTCACCCAGATTCTCAACTTCGGCCTTGCCGCTCCCATTGACATCGAGATCGTCGGTCCGGATCTCGACGCCAACCGCGATCTGGCCGAGCGCATGCTCAACGACGTGCGTTACGTGCGCGGCGCCGCCGATGCGCGCATCCAGCAGCCTTTCAACTATCCCAACCTCACCGTGGATGTGGACCGCACGCGGGCGCAGGAGCTTGGCCTGACGCAGCAGAACGTAGCGCAGAGCCTGCTGGTGGCTTTGAGCGGCAGCTTCCAGACCAGTCCCAACTTCTATCTCGACCCGCGCAACGGCGTCAGCTATCAGATCGCCATCCAGGCGCCGCAATATCGGATGGATACCTTGGCCGACCTCAAGAGCCTGCCGCTCACCGGCGCTCCCGGCGCGGCGCAG
>JASHUF010000384.1 GCA_030040175.1 Acidobacteriaceae bacterium | reverse complement strand
TCCCACGGAGCATTTCCGCTGGATCAGTCCCGGCTATTTTGAGGCGGTTCATCTCCCGCTGGTAGCCGGGCGGTATCTGAGCGCATCCGATCAGGGCAAGCAATACGCGCTCGTCTCAGAGCTGACGGCGCGCACTCTTTGGCCGGGCGAGAATGCAGTGGGCCGGCAGTTCACGAGAGCCGGTATGACGGAGGCGGCCTTCACCGTGATCGGCGTGGTGCGCGACGCGCGGACGGTTTCCCTGGCGAAGACCGACCCCATGATGGTGTATATGCCGTATTGGTATCGCTGCGACAGCGGTGGCGGCCTGGTCGTGCGTACCCGGCTGGAACCATCGGCCATGGCCGACGCTGTGCGCAACGCCGTTTGGAGTGTTGATCCCGCTGTGTCGGTGCCCCAGGTGCGCACTTTAGGGGGTATTGTCGCAGATTCCGTTGCCAATCGCCGCTTTGAAATGGATTTGCTGCTCCTGTTTGCCGCCAGTGCCCTGTTGCTCGCCGGCCTGGGCGTGTACGGCGTCGTTACCTATGCGGTTGTGCAGCGGGAGCGCGAGATCGGCCTGCGGATGGCGCTGGGCGCGCAACCAGTCAATATCTACAACCTGGTGCTGAAGGATGGACTGCTGCCGGTCCTCGCGGGCGCGGTGATCGGCGTCGGCGTCGCGTTTGCGTCTGCGCGGCTGGTGGCAAGCCTGTTGTTTCAGGTGAGCGCATTCAATCCGGCGATTGTGACCGGCGCCGTGGCCGTGCTCGTGGGCGTGGGAGCGATTGCCTGCCTGCTGCCCGCGCGCCGGGCCGCGGCGGTGGAGCCGATGCAGGCATTGCGCAACGAATAGCTTTTTGGATCGGAGCAGACCATGATCGAACTGAAGAATGTGGAACGCAGTTATAAGACGGGACACGCGGAGACGTGGGTGCTGCGCCGCATCGGGCTCACCATCCGCGAAGGCGAATTTGTAACGGTAATGGGACCGTCGGGCGCGGGCAAATCGTCGCTGCTCAATGTGCTGGCGCTGCTTGACGACGGATGGAGAGGCGAGTACTGGTTCGGCGAAACGGCCGCCCACACGCTCAACCGCAAGCAGCGCGCCGATCTCGCGCGCCAGCGCGTCGGCATGGTCTTCCAGAGCTATCACCTGCTGGACGACCTGACCGTAGCCGAGAATATCGACCTGCCGCTCTCCTACAAGAACCTTCCCGCCAAAGAGCGCCAGGGGATGGTGGCCGACATCCTGGACAAATTTCAGATCGTGGCCAAGAAAGATCTCTATCCCAACCAGCTCTCCGGCGGGCAGCAGCAATTGGTGGGCATTGCGCGCGCCGTGGTGCACGCGCCGGCGCTGCTCTTGGCCGATGAGCCCACCGGAAACCTGCACTCCACGCAGGCGCGCGAGATCATGGAGCTCTTTTGTGAGCTCAACCGCCAGGGCACGACCATTGTGCAGGTGACCCACTCGGAAGAGAACGCACGCTACGGCAAACGCATTGTGGAGCTGCGCGACGGCTGGCTGACGCGCGACGAAGCCCTGCACGCGGCGGCCATGGAGGCGAAGTGAACGAGAACCCAATCCCCTTTCGTGGAGCAATCGGTATGAATTCCCGCTCCTTCCCATCGGTATTCCGGTGTTTTCAATCCCTCATGGCCATTCTGGTGCTGCCGGTGACGCCGGCCTTTGCGGCCGGGCCCCCGCAAGCGCAGTCTGCAGCGGCGAACCCGCAGGCGGCGCCACCGGCGCCGGAGGCGCCTGCGCCCGCGGCCAACGGGGCTGCGGCGCCGCCTACGCTGGCGCAACAGATGCGCGAGCAGCAGCAGGCAATTGCCCAGCCGCAGCCGTTTTATGTGCCCCTGCCGCACTCGCACAATCCCCTATCGCCTTACCTGCCCAGCACCGCGCCTGAGTTGAATCTCAACAACTCGCCGCTTTTGCAAAATCTCATCCGCGACGGAAAGCTGTACATATCCTTGCGCGATGCAATCGATCTCGCCATCGAGAACAACCTCGATCTGGCTTATTTCCGCTATAACTTCCCCATCGCGCAGATGGATCTCGCCCGCACCCAAGCAGGCGGCACGGCCAACGGCGTCAACACCAATATTGTGCAGAGCACCCAGGGAGGGTTCGGAACCGGAGCTTCCTCCGGAGGCGGATCCAGCTCCGGGCTTGCCGCCGCGGGCGCCGGAGGCATTGTCACCTCCGCCCTTGGTGCGGGCGCCCCGGTGCCCTCATTCGATCCGTATCTCACCTTCCAGGGACTGGTGGATCACACCGTCACCCAGGAAGAGAACATTTTCCAGTACGGGACGGCCGTCTTGAAGAACAACACCATCGAGGCGTTGGGCAGCTTCAGCCAGTCCTTTCCGCTGGGAACGAACCTTTATATCCAATACGGCGGGCAGCGCATAGCCAGCAACAGCCCTTACGACGTCATTAATCCAACGCTCTACTCCCAGTTCAGGGCGGAAATTACGCAGCCGCTGCTTTCCGGATTCGGGCTGGCGAGCAACGAACGCTATATCCACATCGCGAAGCGCAACATGCAGATCACCGATCTGGCCTTCAAAGCCCAGGTGATTGCCACGGTCACGCAAGTGGAAAACATTTACTGGGATCTGGTAAACGCTTATCAGG
>JASHUF010000383.1 GCA_030040175.1 Acidobacteriaceae bacterium | reverse complement strand
GAGCCGAGCGGAAGCTGTCATATCTGCTGATCACTCACAACCTTGGCGTTGTCAGTGAGCTCTGCGAGCAGACTGCCGTGCTCTACCTTGGCAAGATCGCGGAGATCGGTCCCACCGATCTGTTGCTGAGCGCACCGGCACACCCGTACACCCAAGCTCTGCGCTCAGCGGTCCCAGAGGTGGACGTCGCCGGGCGGAGGTCCAGGATCGTATTGCCCGGGGATCCGCCCAGCACCGCGAGCCCGCCTGCCGGGTGCGTCTTCCACCCCCGATGCCCGCTCGCGATCGACAGGTGCAGGAGCGAGATTCCTCAGTTGCGCGACGTCGCGCCCGGACGCCGGGCGTCCTGCCATCGCGCCGAGGAGGTTCTGACAGGCACGGCAACAAAGCCGCATTGATCTCGGTTATCGAACACGTAGGTCCAGCTAGTTCGGAAACGCAGGCGCTCCTCGCCGTCTGATTGTGAACGCGGGAGTGGTCGCCTGGAACGTCCACACGCCGCTCCTCGCCCTGGGCGGGGAGGCGTCCTTGTAGTCGGCTGTCACCTGCGTGTTGGTGAATCCGACCTCGACTAGCATGTTCTCAAACTCTTTGCAGCTCCAGTACTGCAGCCGGAATCTCTGCAGCTCCGTAATGCGTAGCGTTCCGTCCTCCCATTTGTCGTAGCGCAGGAAACGGGTTGTCTGGTTTGCGGCGGAGTCGTGCTCGCTATGCATGGTCTGCCGTGTCCATAGGTAGGGATCGCGCCACCAGTAGCGCAAGGCCTCGGGTTCGGCTGCGGACTGCGGCACTGGGAGGTCGACGAACAGGCTCCCTCCGGGGACGAGGGAGTCGCGGAAGCAGGTCAGGGCCTGGAGCGTTGCCTTCCGCCCGTGGAGTAGTGCGATCGATCCTGCCGGCAGGACCACGGCCGCATACGCTGCTAGCTGCACGAATACCGTCATGTCGGCCTCGCGCAGGACCGGGTCAAGGCCGCGTTTCCGGCAGTGCTGGCGGCAGGTCGCGAGCATCTGCGGTGAAGTGTCGATGCCCTCCACCTGATGGCCGGCCTGCAGCAGTGGGATGAGTACCCGGCCGGTGCCGGATGCGGGTTCCAGGATCGGCCCGCTGATGTCGGCGAGCAGGCCCGTGTAGTACTCAATGTCGGCGGAAGTGTGCCCAACAGGCTTTTCTAGCTCGTACACCTCGGTGGCCAGCGTTCCGTATTCCCAGCTCATCTGGTTGCCGGACAGCACTCGATGATGCTTTCCAGGCCGCTTTCAAATGTGGCCTGCGACGGCGATGAACAGTACCGCGGCGCCGAGAAGGGCGAACCACAGCAACGCGAACACGGCCGTCCTGGCATTTGGGTTTAGCTTTCTCACCTTTTCTCTGTTCACGGTGCGAGACATCTCTTTGTCCTCCCGTCCTGCGTGGTGTTCAGTCACTGGGACAGTAGGCGCGCGCCTGCCCGCGAGGAATCCGGTGTTTCCACGTCAAGGTGAACCTGCAGCGGGCCGAGGGCAGCCCGTCAGCGGCCGGAGCGCACGGCATGCGGGTCACGCCCGGTCTCGTCAGGACTGGGGCTTGGCCGATTCCCGTCGGGTCATGGCGGCGCCAAGCTCGGCCCGCGAGGACACGCCCAGCTTGCGGTAGACGCGCGCGAGGTTATCTTCAACGGTTCGGGGACTGAGGAACAGCTCTCCGGCCACCTGTCGGTTGGTGTATCCGGATGCGGCCAGAGTGGCGACGCGCTCCTCGGTTGCGGTCAACGCAAGCGGAGCCGGCGGGCGGAGCCCGATCCGGGCAAGCTCGGCGCGGCCGCGAGCCGCCCAGGTGGGCGCCGGCAGGGCCTCGAAGATAGCCAGCGCGTGTTCTAGGTGTTGCCTGGCGAGGGCCTTGCGTTTGGCTCTGCGCTGTATCTGGCCAGCGGCCAGCAGAGTCCGGGCGAGCTCAAACGGCATCGCGAGCTGCTGATGGTGCCCGAGGGCCTCGTCCACGGCACAGACCGCGCCTGCGGTGTCACCCTGCGCGGCTAGCAACAGTGCACGGCAGCGAGCCGCGGTGGCGAGTGTCCACCGGCACCCAGTGACCCGGCCGCGCTCCTCCAGCCAGCCCAGGAACTCTCCGGCCCGGTCAAGATCACCGAGGCCTATCAGGGCCTCGACGTAGTTGGCGTGGAAACGCCATGCGGCGGGCTCAGCGAGGCCGATCCGGCCGGCCAGGTAGGCGGCGTGAGACAGGCTGGTCTCAGCGGCGCCGAGGTTCCCGGCCGACAACTCCGCGAAGCCGAGCACGGCGTGCAGCATGAGCACGGCCCAGTCGTCCCCGGCTGTGGCGGCGACGATGGACAGGCCGTCGGCGGCTTGAGCCCTTGCCGCATCGATGCGCCCGAGGTGAGCGTCTAGCAGTGCCCTGGCATAACAGGTGATGGCCCGCCAGGCCCGGTGATCGACCTGCTCACCCACATCCCAGGCCTGCGCGGCGTAGCGCTCGGCTGCTGCCCAGTTCCCTGCCCAGCATTCCAGATCCGCGAGGTGGGCCAGCAGGACGGGCTGGGAGCTCTCCTCGCCCTCGTCCTGTGCAGCCTGTTGTGCTCGCTGCAGCAGGCGGCGAGCCTCATCGAAGCGATCGGCCCGCACCAGGCACA
>JASHUF010000382.1 GCA_030040175.1 Acidobacteriaceae bacterium | reverse complement strand
CGGCGTGCTCGATCCGGTGCCGTTCAGGCAGTCATCGTGGCCTTGCTGCGTAATCGGATCGCCTTCCCGGGCGCGATCCAGCTTTCTGCCCACGGAGCCGACATATCCAACCGTCAGCACCAGATTGCTGGGCAACGCACGCTGCACATTCAGGTTGAAGTTATAGGTATAGGGAACATCGAACGCGGAGGTGAGATTGTCCATCTCCAGCGGGTAAAGAGACAGGAAGCTTACGGCGGGCCCCGGCTTGGGGACCGCATAAGGGAATGGATTGCTCGGATAGGATGCGGCCGAATTGCCCGAGATGTCCGCAAAGGGATTGGCAAAGCCGGGATTCCCTCCGAGCGATGCGGCGCCTTCGCTGTTTTCTGAAAACGGCGGATCGTTCGAGTTCACCTGGGCGCCTTCGCCCTGCACGCGGTTCCAATACACGCCAAACCCGCCGCGAACCACAAAGGCATGTTGACCCGGCGCCCCGGTGAGCATGCCGAGATGGGCTCTCGGCGACCAGGCGAATCCAACGCGGGGAGACAGGTGGTCCCAACGCGTGGTCGGGCTGCCGTACTTGTTGCATCCGGAATCGCCCGGGTACAGCAGGCCGGGAGGCGCATTGGGAAAGACCGTCGACTCGGCATTGGTCGGCGTCCAGCACGTCACGCCCACCCCGTCGTACTGCAGGTCTTCATACGGTGTCTCCACGTCGTAGCCCACGCCGTAGGCCAGCGACAGGGTGTCTGTCGCTTTCCAGTGATCCTGCGCGTAGGCGTAGTATTGTGCCGCTCTCACATCGACAAAGAATCCTGAGCCCTGACTATACGTCGCCGGAATTCCTAAAAGAAAATCGGCCGCCGAATCACCGGTGGTATAAGTCGCCGAGTTGCTGTTGAAGTTGAAGGAGCCGCTATTGTCGGAGTAGAACGGGTTGCTGATAATAAAGCGTTCAACATTTGCGCCGAATTTCAGGTCGTGATTGCCCAGGACCTTGCTGAAGTTGTCGACGTAGGTGTAATTCTCATCTTTTCGCGGCTGCGGCCCATTGGTGCTGAAGCCAAGAGCGAAGTAGCCATTCACGTTGATGAACGGCAACGCGCCCGCAGCCGCATCCTGGGGAACGATGTTGAAGCCCAGCGACGAGGGCGCGGCGAGCGTGGATGCTGCCGGTTCAAGCTCGGCATAGTTGAAGCGGAAATAGCCGGCGCGCAGCTCATTCAGCGTGCTGCTGTTGAATATATGCGTCCATGACGCATTGAAGATTTTGGTGTGCGATGAATTATCCGCGGCAAATCCCGGCAGGGTTGCGCCCGTTCCCGTCGACTCCGTGGAGGGCAGCGGCAAAGTGTTCATGTTCGGGTTCGAATCGAATACTGTCGATGCCCACAGCGTGTCCTTCGAGGTCAGCTTGTCGTCGATGCGGATAATGCCCTGGTCGTCGTCCGAGGTGTTGGGTGCGTTGAAGCTGTATAAGCCGCCATCCACCTGGCGCGGAACGTATTGCTTCAGCAGACTGCTGGCGATCGAGTTGAAGTCCGTTGCCGGTATCTGCGCCGTGGGAAAGCAACTGTTCCAGGGAGTGCCCTGCGCGCACTGCCCACCCGGGCCTTGAATTCCGTTGGGAAATGGGATGGGATTGCCGGAAAACTGCGCTTCGTCGGCGGTGAAATCGCCGTCCCTTTGCGCGTCGGAGAAGACTGGCGTCTTGGTCGGCTGCGCCGTGCGGTTTCGCAATCCTTGATAGGCGAGGAAGAAGAACACATGATTTTTGCGGAGGGGTCCGCCCAGTGTGGCGCCGAAGACGTTCTGGTGAAACTGGGGCACGTAGGTGGCCAGATCCGGACGGCCGTCGAGAAACGTGTCGCGATAAAACTCAAACGCGTCGCCGTGGAACGCATTCGTGCCGCTTTTCAGTGCCTCGTCGACAATCGCACCCGAATTGCGGGCGAATTCGGGATCGATGGTGCTGGTGATCACGTTCACCTCAGCCAGGGCGTCGGGATTGACAACAATTCCCGGCTGGTTGAGGAGAAAATCGTTGATATCGGTTCCATCCAGCAGGTAGGAGTTCTCCTGCGTCTGACTTCCGTTGGTCGAGAATGTGGCCTCGCGGTCCGAGGCCTCGACGGTTCCGGGCGCGGTCTTCTGCAGTTGCACCGCATCGCGCCCGAGCGTGGGAAGCTCCTCGATCTCCTGCGCGGCCAGCACGTTCTTCAATTGAACATCGGACGACTCCACCTGGACGGTAGTGGAATTCACCTGAATGGTTTGAGAAGAGGCTCCGATCTGCAGCCTGGCGTCAACCTCGCGCGCCGAACTCAGGTCGAGCATAATACCGGTTGTCGTGAACCGCTGGAACCCGGGATCTTCGACCGTGATCGAGTAAGGCCCGCCAATTTGCAGGTCGGGGAAGACATAGTAACCCTTATTGTCGGTTTTCTGCGCGCTCGAAATGCCCGTGCTCGTGTTGACGGCGGTGACGATTGCATTGGGCAACAAGGCTCCGTTTGGATCCGTAACTGTGCCGTGGATCGATGCCGTAGTCTCCTGGGCAAGAGTATGGACGGAAAGAATCGCGGCGGGCATCAGCAGCATGCCGAGCGCTATGATCTTGCTCCTTAGCTTCACAATGCCTCCATTGAATCGTGTTCGGACCTTTTCCCGGGCCGCAAATTCGACCATGCCGCAGGGGCGCGTCAAACAGACTTCAACACTCCGCGCTGCCACGCCCTAAGTTGGTTCGCGCAATCGAGCATGATGTTTGAAAGACTCGAAGTCCGGGTAAGCCTGAGCGCCGGAGCCGAGGCCTCCCGCGTTCGCGACGGGAGTTGCCCGGCTTCAGACGCGCGGTTCGATTGCGGCATTCATCATCAAAGAAGTGAACGGCGTTGTCTTCAACCATCGGGAGGAGTGTTCGATCAACCGGCGGTGGGGCTCCGGATTTGCTTTTGAGACGATAAAATTCCCTGAGCTCGCAGCAGCCAATCCACCGAACCATTGCATGCGCCGGCCGCAGGCGGCACACACGCACAAATGAGTGCGATACAGGAATAACGGATGGAAAAGGGCGCGGAACAGATCGTCCATAACGAAGATTCCGTCCGCTATCCCGGTTGGGGCGTGGCTGCGGCCGCCTTTGTGGGCGTGATGACGAGCTTTGCGCCCATTGTGCCTTACACCTTCAGCCTTTTTCTCAATCCACTCCATCAGGCGTTGGGCTGGAGCCGTGAATCTGTGGACGGCGCATTTGGCCTTGCCGCAATCACCGTGGCTTGGGTCTCGCCCTTGATTGGAATTCTGCTCGACCGGTTTCCACCCCGGCGTATCATTCTCCCTTCGATATTTGTCTTCGCTCTTGCTCTGGCGTCGCTCAGCCGGCTCGGCTCCCACATCGGCCGGTTCTATTTCACATTTTTCCTGTTGGGGCTGGTGGCCAACGGCACGGCGCAATTTGCTTACACGCGCACCATGCTCACGTGGTTTCAAAAGCATCGCGGCTTCGCGCTGGCGTTGCTTCTTACCGGAAGCGGCGTCGGTTCGATCCTGATTCCGCCGGCGACGCAATGGACCATCAGCCATTACGGCTGGCGCAATGCATATCTGCTGCTGGGCGCGATTGCCCTCCTCGGCTTTCCGCTCACGGCACTGCTGGTGCGCAATCGGCCTGCTCCCATCGCCCCCAAAGAGGCAGCCGAACAGCCGGGGGCAACTGTGGGCGCGGCGCTGGCGAGCACCGCGTTCTGGATCCTCGCGGGCATTACAATTCTCTCCGCGTTCAGCGAGAACGGCATGGTGACCAATCTTGCCGCAATCCTCATCCAGCACGGCATCCCTGCGGCGAGCGCGGCGCTGGCGCTTTCATTTCGCGGAGGTGCTGGGATTATCGGCAGGCTGTTCGTTGGCCTCCTCATCGACCGCCTCTCCCCACAGCGCATTCAGACCTGCGTGCTTGCCGTTGCGGCAGCGGGAACGTTGATTCTGGCATGCGCCGCCACTTCGTCTGCGGCGCTCATCGGGGCCGCGCTGCTCGGACTGGGGCTCGGCAGCGAAGCAGACGTGTGCCCGTATCTGCTGGCACGCTACTTTGGACGCAAGCACTTCTCGGTTTTATACGGCCTTACCTGGACCGCTTATGCCATTGGAGGCGGTACGGGACCGGTTTTCGTCGGGCACTTCTTCGATCGGGCCGGCTCCTATTCGCTCCGGGTGCTGGTGGGTCTTGCTTTCATTGCCTTCGCCGCCGCGGT
>JASHUF010000381.1 GCA_030040175.1 Acidobacteriaceae bacterium | reverse complement strand
CGGATCAGGTCGGTGCCTGTGCTCTCAAGCCGGTAGCGCAGGGCGCGCAGGTGCTCCGGCGTGGCAATCACGATGGCGCTCTCGCTGGCCTGGAGCCCCTTGCCGATATACGCCGAGAGCGCGTCGAGCAGCTCACCCTCGCTCGAATGAAACTGGAGAATGTGCCCGCTCGCCGCTGCGTCATCCTCCTTGAAACTCACCTGCGTTTGTAGACCCTCACCCCGAAGCATAGAAAAACTCAATGCCTTGGATGGCAACCGCCGCACCCCGGGTTGCTCCGGAAGGGGACAAATTAGCCGAACAGGATTTCCTTCTCGCGCAGTTCCTTAATTGAATCGCGCAGGCGCGCTGCCCGCTCGAACTCGAACTTCTTCGCTGCTTCGCGCATCTCGTTCTCGAGCTTGGCCAGGTACGCGTCCACTTGTTCCTGGCTGGTGAACTGCGGCAGCGCCTCCTGCTCTTCCACGGCCAGTTCTCCATACTCCGCTTTAAGAATCTGCGCCAACCCCATGTCGGCTTTGCTGATCACCGGCTGCGGCGTGATGCCGTTCTCCTCGTTGTAGGCGCGCTGGATGGCCCGCCGCCGGTCGGTCTCGTCGATGGCCCGCCGCATGGAGTCGGTCACCGTGTCGGCGTAGAGAATCGCTCGGCCCTCGAGGTGCCGCGCCGCGCGCCCCATGGTCTGGATCAGCGAGCCCGCCGAGCGCAAAAAGCCCTCCTTGTCCGCGTCCAGAATCGCCACCAGCGAAACCTCGGGCAAATCGAGTCCTTCGCGCAGCAGATTGATGCCGATCAGAACATCGAACTCGCCCTTGCGCAGGCCAGCCAGCAGATTTACCCGCTCCAGCGTCTCGATCTCCGAGTGCATGTAGCGGCAGCGCACGCCTACCTCGGTGTAGTAGCCGGAGAGATCTTCGGCCATGCGCTTGGTCAGCGTGGTCACCAGGACTCTTTCGCCGCGCTTGGCGCGGTCTCTGATTTCCGCTAAAAGGTCGTCGATCTGGCCCTTTACGGGACGAATCTCAACCGCCGGATCAACTAATCCCGTGGGCCGGATCACCTGCTCGACGACTACGCCCGCCGAGCGCGTCAGCTCATACGGCCCCGGCGTGGCGGAGACATAGATGGTCTGGTGCACGCGGTTCTCGAACTCCTCGAACTTCAGCGGCCGGTTGTCCATGGCCGAAGGCAGCCGGAAGCCGTAGTCAACGAGATTCTGCTTGCGGCTGCGGTCGCCATGCCACATGCCATGAACTTGAGGAATGGTGGCGTGGCTTTCGTCGACGAAGAGCAGGTAGTCGCGCGGGAAATAATCCAGCAGCGTGGGCGGGGGCTCGCCCGGCAGCCGGCCGGAGAAATGCCGCGAGTAGTTTTCGATGCCGTGGCAGTAGCCCATGGACTTGATCATTTCGAGATCGAAGCGCGTCCGCTGGTGCACCCGCTGCGCCTCCACCATGCGCCCTTCGGCCTCGAGGTGCGGCACCCACTCGTTCAGCTCCTGGAGGATCGAATCGATGGCCTGCGACTTGCGCTCCGGCTGCACCACGTAATGGCTCTTGGGATAGATGGGCAGGCGCGCAAACTTCTGCTTGACTGTGCCGAACAAAGGATCGATCTGCGCCAGGGTCTCGATCTCGTCGCCGAACATCTCGATGCGGTACGCCGTCTCGTCGTAGGTGGGAAACACCTCGATGGTGTCCCCGCGCACGCGGAAGGTCCCGCGGCGAAAATCGTTGTCATTGCGCTCGTAGAGAATCTCCACCAGCCGCCGCGTGATGTCCTTGCGCCCGATCCGCTGCCCTTTTTCGAGCAGCAGCAGCATGCCGTAGTAGGCCTCGGGCGAACCCAGGCCGTAGATGCAGCTCACCGAGCTCACGATGATCGCGTCCCGCCGCTCGAAGAGCGAGCGCGTGGCCGAGAGGCGCAGCTTGTCCAGCTCCTCATTCACCGTGGCTTCTTTTTCGATGTAGAGGTCGCCGGCGGGAATGTAGGCCTCGGGCTGGTAGTAGTCGTAGTAGCTGACGAAGTACTCGACCGCGTTTCCCGGAAAAAACTGCTTGAACTCGTGGTAAAGCTGCGCCGCCAGCGTCTTGTTGTGGGCAAGAATGAGCGCCGGCCGGTTGGACTGCTCGATGACCTTGGCCATGGTGAAGGTCTTGCCGGAGCCGGTCACGCCCAGCAGCACCTGGTGCTTCTCCCCGGCCGCCAATCCCTGTACCAGCTCCTCGATGGCGCGCGGCTGATCGCCACGGGGCTTGTAGCTGGTCACGAGCTGAAAGTCCATAGGGGGATTATATGACAATAGCGAATGAAAGGCGAATAATCGGGCGAAGGGAATGTCGTCAAGCAAGTGATGCTTTGGCGACATCGGCCACAGTGTCAAGATTGCTTACCAACCTTCGTCACCCCACCAAGATCGACCGCATCGACCAAGCGCTGCGGGCGCTGGGCAAGCGCCTGTATGTGGAGGCCGCATAAGGAAGGCGCCGGCGGCATCCATCTCGTAGCTGCCGGGCGTCGTCGCCCGCAAATGAGAGCGGTTCTCCGGGCACCGATGCTGGGGACCAAGGTCACAGCACCACGGTCACCGGCCGCATCTGGCTCTTGCGAAAGGTGCGTACGGGCACCCCGAAGTCCAATGCCCCGTTGGGCTAACGTACCCGCAACTAAAGAATTTTCACTGGAATTCCGATAATCCCAGTGGTAACTTTCTACTATGACCTTCGAGACGTGCACTTCAGTAACCGGCCTGGTCGATCCCTCGCCCGTCACCGGTGTGTGCGCGTTTTGCGGCAAAATCCTGAACGGCAAGCTCAACCACGTGGAATCGAAGGTGGCCTGCGAGGGCTGCCTGGCAGAGGCGGCCAAGGACTTCCTGGACGATCGCGTGCTGCTCACCCGCGGCCTGATTCTGGGCGGCGTGGCTGCGCTGGTGTACTTCCTCATTCTGGCCTGCCTCGATGTGCTGCTCGACGGCGTGCGCGGCCCCAGCTTCATGACGCTTCCTGTGGGCTACATCGTGGGCCGCGCCTTTGCCATTGGATCGAAAGGCGCGCCCGGGCTCAAATTCCGCGTGACTCCGGTCGTTATCAGCTACATGGCTGTAGCCCTGGCTGCCATTCCCGTCCTCATCATGCACGCGGTCGAAGACACCTCCACCAGCGCCATCTGGCTCAACTACGTGCTGGTCAAGCTCCCGCTGTGGGCCGCGGCCTCGCCCTTCATCGTGGAAAAAGGCCGTGGATTGCTGGGCATGCTGAGCCTGATCTTCCTCGCGCTCGGCCTCAGCATCGCCTGGAAGGAAGCGGGAACCGTTCCCAAGCAAAAGGCCATCATCTAAGCTACGGCAAAACCAGAGTAGGTGTGAACTGGCGGTTGTGGTGCCAGGTCGTCGCTCCCTGCTGGTCGCGCCGACTCAGCGGTTATGGCTTCGGTATACAGCAACTCTGGTTTTGCTATAGGCGCGGCCTGAGCAGAATCCGCCGGAGACTCCACTCGGGCGCGCTGTGATCACGCCCTTCTCGCGCGCTCCCGCTCGCCGATCATCTGCACCGCACGCAGCGCGCTCCGCGCCGCGCCCTCCTGCCACGCGCGAATATGGCTCACGTGCTCGCCCACAAAGTAGATGCGCCCGTCGGGCTGAAGCAGTTGCTCGTAGCCGGGATCGACGCCGTCGCTGTATGCGTCCTGCCCGGGACCGTAGGAGGCGATCCACGAGCCCTCGTTGAAGGGGACGCGATTCCACGGCACGATGACCGGATTTTCAAGCTCCTTTCCGTAGCCGGGATGCAGGCGTTCCACGGTTTGCCGCGAGGCCGCGAACTTCTCCTCCAGGCTCAGCCGGGCAAAGCTGTCCGCGGTCTCGAATCCGTAGCCGCTCACCAGCACGCCGCGCTCCGCGAACAGCCCGCCGGAGGGCAGCCATACCGGCGTGGGCCCGTTTTTCACGTATTCGAGACCGCCGTAGATGTTCAGGTCCTGCTCCCAGAAGCGCCGGCTCTCCCAGCCAATCTTGTACGCATTGCCGTAGGTGCACCCGGCGATGATTTTTTGGTACTGCGGGCTGAAGTCGTTGGCTACTTTGCGCAGCATGACCAGCGGCAGGCTGCACAGGCAGTAGTCGGCCTCGAGCGGCTTCTCTGCGCCCTGTTGCGCGTACACCACGCGCACGCCCCCGGCGGTCTTGCGAATCTCCTTCACTTCCGCGCCGTACTCGATGGTCCCGCCGAGGGCCTGGGCAAAGGCGAAAGGAATGCGGTCCATGCCGCCCACGGGCTGGAACATGGTGGCCTGCATGTCGAAGGCCTCTTCAAAGAGAATGGCGCCCCAGAAGTTTTCGTCGAGCAGGGTGTCCATGCCGATGGGCTTGCGCAGCACGCCGGCCTGGTCGCCGGCGCCGGGCAGCTCGGCGTAGCCGGAGCGCTCGCTTCCGGTGTAGGCATAGAGCTTGTCGAGTGGCCCGTAGGTGCGCAGAAAGCTGAGCATGCGGTCGCGGTCTTCGGCGCTCAGCTCTGCGTCCAGAGCGCCCCGGCGGATGCACTTGGCCAGCAGCTCGCTCACGTGGCCGCGTGCGTCGTTTACCACCTGCCGCTGCTCCAGGGGCCGTCCGCCGTTGGCGGCGTCATTCTCAAGCCGCGTGGAGCGGTTGGTGTTGATCTCCACTTCCATGGCCACGCCGAGCTTGCGGCAGTAGCCCAGCATGGCGGTATGCGCGGAGGGCAGGCGCGCGGGACCGAAGTTCTGGTACTGGCCGCGGCCCCAGTTGCAGGTCTGCGCGCTCCCGTCCGTCAGCGTGATCCGGTCGCCGCCGCGGACGGTCCAGTTGCGCCCGCCGGGCCGCGTGCGCGCTTCCAGCACCGTGCAGCCGTAGCCCAGCGCCTTCATCTCGTACGCGGCCACGAGTCCGGCGATGCCCGCGCCCAGAATGGCCACCTTGACGCCCGCGCCCGTGCCCGGCGCGGTGTCGAGCCGCGGCGGCGCTTCTGCGGGCGCCATCAGCCCCAGCCCCTGCATGGTGAAAAAAGCCGCGCCAAATCCCCCCGCGTGCCCCACGCGGCAAAGGAACTCCCGCCTCGAAATACCCATCGGCCCGCACCTCGCGCACGCCGGTCGTGGTCAGATTCTTACGTTCGATTATGCGCGATGAAACTGCCGCGCCGCCGCTTTTTGAACACGGTGCGATGGAACAATGGTCCCCCTTTTCCCTGCGGCGCCGGCAGCGAAGCGCGGGTTGGAGCTGCGCTTATTTGCCTTGAACCTCGGGATTCACGTGCTGGACGACCACATCCGATTTCAACAGCTCGTGGGGATCGAGCTCGCCGCTGTGATCGCTGTCGAGCCGGTCGAACTCCTGGGACATGAAGTTCATCCACTCCTTCTTGGAGATCTTGCCGTTCTTGTCCGTGTCCATCAGCAATAGCAATTGCTTGGCGTTGGCCTGGGCCAGCGCCAGCTTGTCGGGGTACTTGGGCACGTTCGCCGTATCCTGCGCGAACCATCTCCCGGCAAAGGCAAAGGCCGCTCCCGTGAGCGCAACCGCTGCTCTTCTCCTCGTCATGACCAGCCTCTTTCTGCGGAGGTGCGCCATGAGATTCCCGCGCATCTCCAGTCAAGGGAAATTCTAGCGCCGTTCGCGCCTCGCAGGCATAAAGGGGACATGCATCCCCGGCCCCGCGGGGCGCCCGCTTTGAGGATTTCCCTCGACCGCAATCAAGCACCTACAATAAATGCGGGAAGACCACCGAATGAGGGAGCCCCATGCCGCTTTCCGGAGAAGCCATTCGCCTGATGAACTACATTGACGACGTGGCCGTGACCCTGCGCCGCGTTCTTGCCGCCGTCCCCACGCTCTCTCTCGAGGAGCGGGCCCGCGTGGCCGAGCACCTGGAACAGGCCCGGCCCAACGCCGAGGACGTGGTGCACGCCCTCAATTCCCGATGAGCCGCGTGAAAGCGCAGTCTCCTTTGGCGTGCGCGGCGCCCCGATGACCGCTGCGCCGGATCGCCCGCCGGATGCCGCATTGACCGTGGCCATTATCGGAGCCGGTCCGCTGGGACGCTCGCTCGCCCGCCGCGCCGCGCGCGCCGGCTTCCGCGTCTTGCTTGAAGACGTGCTGCCTTCGAACCTGCGCCTTGCGCGCGAGGAGCTGCGCCGCGAGTTGGCGGGGGAAAAAAAGGCTGAAGGCGCGGGCGATCCCGCTTGCCAAGCGGGCCGGTCCCTGACTGCCGGCAGCCGCTCGCAGGATGCGGCGCGCACTTCAGCCCCTGAGGAAGCCAATTCCGGCGAAGCCAATTCCGGCGAAGCCAATTCCGACGAAGCCAATTCCGGCGGGACCGTTCCCGGCGAAACCATTCCGGTCGCCTTCGTCGCCTCCATTGAAGACGCGGTGCGGCCGGCCGCGCTCGTCATCGACTGCGTTCCCGACGAGCTCGAATCGAAGCTCGAAATTCTCTGGCTGCTCGACCGCATGGCTCCGCCGCACGCGGTCTTTGCCACGCCCACGCGGACGCTGTCCATTACCGATCTCGCTGCCTGTACCTATCGTCCCGGCAAGTGCGTGGCGCTTGCCCTTGGGCCTTCCGATCTTGATCTGGCCGGTCTCGGCGCTGCCAATCTGGAGAACTCTTCCGGCGCGGTAATGGAAATCCGCACCACGCCGGCCACAAGCCGGGAAACCCTCGCGCTGCTCGAGCGCTTCTGGCGCGCGCTTGGCTACGAGCCGGTCTTCCGGCTGCAGGCGTGACGCGCGCCGCGCCTTTTATCTACACGAGAGAGACCGCTATCAGCGCGGGCGGCGCGCTCTTCCGCGGCGTTTACCCGGCCGCCGGCATAAAGGACCGGCCCATCCCGCCCTTCGAGTGGATAGTGGCGCGCAGGCGGGCATCGTTTCGCAGAGGCGAAGTTTTCAGAGGTCAGAGATCAGGGATCAGAAATCAGAGATCAGGAATCGGGGATGTTGGCGTATAAGGTTCTGCGGGATGCGGCAGTCAGGGCTCAAGCCCTGACCGACCAGTCGCGCCTTTTCACAAAGCCATTCACGCAACCGGTTCTAGGGCCAGCTCGCTAGTCCCTACTCCCTACTCCCTGTCCCAGCACCTGCTCATAGAACCGCACATACTGCGGCACCACGAGCGAGGCGCAGAAGCGCTTTTGCGCGGCCTTGCGCCCGGCCTCGCGCATAACCTCAAGCCGCACCGGATCTCCCAGGAGCGCGAGCGCGCCGGCGGCCATTGCATCCACATCCCCCACGCTGAAGAGCAACCCGGTCTCGCCGTCGTCGATGAGCTCGGGCACGCCGCCCACGCGCGTGGTGACGGAGGGCACCTTGCACGCCATGGCCTCGAGCGCGGCCAGGCCAAAGGACTCGAGTTCGCTGGGCATGAGCAGCAGATCGGCCAGCGGCAGCAACTCGTTCACGCGCTCCTGCTTGCCCAGGAAATGCACCCGGCAGTGAATGCCGAGATCGTGCGCGAGCCACTCGGCGGCGGAGCGCTCGGGGCCGTCGCCGATGAGAACCAGTTGCGCGGGCCGCTCGCGCGCCACGCGCGCAAAGATCTTCACCGTATCCACCACGCGCTTGACCGGCCGGAAGTTCGAGAGGTGCATCAGAAGCGCTTCGCCGGGGCGGGCGAAGCGCGCCCGCGCCTCCGCGCGCTCCGCCTCATTGGCGATGGGCGTGTACACATCGCAGTTGACGAAGTTGGTGATGGTCTCGATGGGCCGCGTCACGCCGAAGTCGTGGATGGTTTTTTCCCGGAGATAATTCGAGATGCTGGTGACCCCGTCGCTCTCCTGGATGCTGTAGCGCGTGATGGGCAGATAGCTGCGGTCGAGCCCGACCAGCGTAATGTCGGTGCCGTGCAGGGTGGTGACGAAGGGCAGGCGGCGCCCGTTGGCAGCGAGCATCTGCCGCGCCAGCAGCGCGCTCACCGAGTGGGGAATGGCGTAGTGCACGTGCAGCAGGTCGAGCGCGTAGTACTCGGCCACCTCCGCCATGCGCGAGGCCAGCGCCAGATCGTAGGGCGGAAACTCGAACAGCGGATAGTTCGAGACCGGCACCTCGTGATAAAAGATTCCCTCGTCGCGGCCACTCAGGCGGAAAGGCTGCGAATAAGAGATGAAGTGAATCTCGTGGCCCAGGCGCGCAAGCTCGATGCCGAGCTCCGTGGCCACAACCCCG
>JASHUF010000380.1 GCA_030040175.1 Acidobacteriaceae bacterium | reverse complement strand
CTGGGCTCCCGGCGCCCAAACCACGCCCATCCCCACAACGAAACTCAACCCCATCGCCTTTCTTACCCTCGCCGCCAACCCCGCCTCCTTGATCTCTGATCTCTTATCCCTGCCCCTGATCCCAGTCCCCCGGTCCCTTAGTCCCTCAGTCCCTCGAGCATCACAACCATCTTCCCGAAATGCCCTCCGCGCTCCATCCGCTCCAGTACCGCGCGCGTCTCGCTCCAGTCAAATGTCTCCACCACCGGCCGCATCTGCGCAAGCTCAATCGCGCGATTCATCTCCTCGAAATCCGCGCGCGAGCCGACGTAGATTCCCTGGATGCGCGCCAACTTGCGCAGGACGAGCGGAATCGGAAAAGGCTCCGTACCTGCGGCGAGCACCCCCACCTGCGCAATCGTCCCACCCGTGCGGAGAGCTTTGAGCGAGCGCTCGAGCGTCCCTGCGCCGCCCACCTCCACCACCAGGTCAACACCCGAGTCCCGGCCCTCGCCGCCGGTCTCGTCTGCGGCCCATCGCTCCCAATCCGGCTGCTCGCGATAATTCAGCCCCGCATCCAGTCCCAGCCCCCGCGCCCGCTCCAGCTTCTCGTCGCTGCTCGAAATTCCCAGCACCCGCGCGCCGCGCATCCTGGCAAACTGCAGGGCGAAAATCGAAACCCCGCCTGTCCCCTGGATCAGCACCGTCGATCCCGGCTTCCCATCGCCGGCTTTCAGCGCATTCCACGCCGTCACCGCTGCGCAGGGCAGTGTCGCCGCTTCAGCAAAACTCAGGTGCGCGGGAATCCGCACCAGACCCGTCTCGCGCAGCACCACCATCTCCGCCAGCATCCCATCCACGTCCCCGCCCAGCGCGCCCTTCGCCTTGGCTGCGGTCAGCCGGCCCTCGAGCCAGTTCTGCATGAAGATCCCGGCCACGCGGTCGCCCGGCTTCCATTGCGTCACCCCCGCGCCGACTTCCACCACCTCGCCCGCGCCGTCCGAGCAGGGAATCCGCGGCAGCGCCATGCGCGGGTTGTAACGCCCCGTCACCGTCATCAGGTCGCGATAATTGAACGAGACCGCGCGCACCCGCACCAGCACTTCGCCCGCGCCCGCCACGGGCTCCGGCCGCTCCACCAACGCGAGCGCCGCAATGCCGAAACTCGAAATCTGCCATGCGCGCATGCATCCCTCCCCACGCGATTCACCCGCCAAGCGCACTCCGCGAGACCGGCGGTAACCCGCGGCTCCACTCTGTGGGACGCCGCCGGCCCATCCCGCGTAAAATGAAGATATGGCCCGCGGGTGGGAAAGTAAATCGGTCGAGGAGCAAAGATCGAACCCTTCAGATGACGTCCACGCAGGCCTTTCCCAGGACGAGCGGCAGCGAACCGATGCCGAGCAGCGCGCCGCGCGCGAGCGCCAGAAGCAATCGCTTGAATTGCAGCGGGCATTGATCCTTTCGCGCAGAACCGCCAACCCCGGCCGCCGCGCTGCCCTCGAAGCCGCCCTCAAGCAGGTCGAAGCCCAGATCGCAGCCATCGGCTGAATCCGCGGCATTCTGCTTCTTGCTCCATCCTTTCGCGTCTTTGGCGAGAGGGTGCAAACACATAAACTCTCGCAAAGCTTGCCGGGTGCCCGAGGTCCCGATTCTGGCACCCGGAGATGCACGAACCCTCGCTGACTTGCTAACCCGCTGACGTGCCCACTCGCCCCCGTCTCTGCGCCATCGTGTACTGCCCCACCGCCCAATCCTCTTCGCCCATCCCCAACCTCTGCGCCTCGGCAAAGATCTCCGCCATCGTATCGGCCAGGCTCAACCGCGTCCCGCGCTCGGCCGCGGCCTCGCGCAGCAGGCGCACGTCTTTTGCGCCCAGCAGCACCGTCGCCCCCGGCTCCTCCGGCGGATGCAACATCACCTTCCCGTACGCTGCATAAAACGGCGACTGAAACAGCGCGCTGTTCACGGTTTCGAGAAACGTCTCCGCCGCAACCCCCTGCGCCTCCGCAAACACAAACGCTTCGCCCAGCGCATGAATCATGGCGCTGATCAAAAAATTCCCACCCAGCTTCACCGCGTGCGCCATGCGCGGCTCGCGCCCCACCACGGAGATCCCCCGCGCCATGGGCTCGAGCACCGGCCGCGCCCGCTCCACCGCCTGCTCCGCGCCCGCAACCGCAATCCACAGCCGTCCCTGCGCCGCAATCTCCGGCCGCCCGAAGACCGGCGCCGCCACAAAGTCGATCCCGCGCCGCGCGTGCTCCGCGGTCAGCCGCTCGCTCAGCGCCACGCTGATGGTGCTCGACGCAATGTGCAGCGCGCCCGGCGAGAGCGCGTCCATCAGTCCGTTCGCGCCGAACAACACCTCCTCGTGCGCAGCATCGTCGAAGAGCATCGTGATCACCGCGTCCGCGCCCAGCTCCGCTTCCGCCGGCGTCGCTGCGGCGATCGCGCCCTCGTGAATCGCCGGCTTTGTGCGCCCTTCGGTTCGGTTCCACACCGCCAGCTCATGTCCGGCCGCGATCAGCCTGAGCGCCATCGGCGTTCCCATCTTGCCCAATCCCAGAAACCCAATCCTCATCGCCCCATCTCAATCCAGCACGAACCTGGTCGCCCCATCCTTTCCGCGCCTTTTGCGGAAAGAGTGGGGAACGGCGAACCCAATTTCAATTCTGTCATCCTGAGCGAGGTCGCAACGGCGACCAAGTCGAAGGACCCGCTTTTGTTCCTCACGAAAGGGTGGAGAGCCGCGGGCCCAGTTCTGCCTTCACCTCTCGAACGATACACTGGACCCATGCCGATCTGGAAAGTCGTTGTCCTCGCCATCATTCAGGGCCTCGCCGAACTCCTGCCCGTCTCCAGCTCCGCGCACGTCGTGGTCGCGGAAAAGCTCATGGGCCTCGACCCTTCCGCGCCGCAGATGACGCTGCTCCTCGTCATGCTCCACACCGGAACGATGTTCGCCGTGCTCGTCTACTTCTGGAAGACCTGGAAGAAGGTTTACTTCTCCACGCGCGACGCTTTCCGCCGCTTCGCCATCCTCGCCCTCTGGGCCACGCTGCTCACCGCGATTGTCGGCGAGCTGCTCAAGAAGCTCATCGAAAAAACCCTCTTCCGCGGCGCGCCCAAAGCGCAGATCGAAGATCTCTTCAGCCATCTCGAGCTCATCGCGCCCGCGCTCGCCGTCGTAGGCATCCTCATCATCGCCGCCGGCCTTCTCGAAAAGAAAACCGCGCCCCGGCCCTCCGCATCCGGCCGCCCGCGCTCCAACTTCGAAGGCACGCTCACCCTCAAGCAGGCCGGCTGGATGGGCCTCATCCAGGGCCTCGCGCTCCCGTTCCGCGGATTCTCGCGCTCCGGCTCGACCATCTCCACGGGCATGCTCACCGGCGCGGCCAAAGAACCCGCCGAGCGCTTCAGCTTCGCCCTCGCCGTCCTTCTCACGCCGCCCGTCGTCTACGTCGAGGCCCTGCGCCTGATCAGGGCTGCGCACACCTCTGCGGCCGCAGGCACACACATCAATCTTCACGCCGCCGTCGCCGCAAGCCTCCTCGGCGCCGTCTGCTCGTTCGTCGCCGGGCTGCTCGCGCTCCAATGGCTTTCGAGCTGGCTTCAATCCGGCAAGTGGCACTGGTTCGGCATCTACTGCGTGCTGGCCGCCGCCGCCGTCTTCTATCTCCGCACCCGCGGCTTCTGATGCGCGCAGCCATGCCTCTTCACGGCCGAACCTCGCCTTCGATTCGTGGCAGCCTACTCGACCGTAAGATTTTCAAGGAAGAAATCGTAGTCCTTCACCGCGGGCTCTTCAATGGAAGCCGCGGCGTCCAGCATCACCAGGTAGTACAGTTTCCCCGGTATCCTCTTCTCAATCTGGCTCGGACGGAAGTATTGCGGTTCCGAAGATCCGCTCGTTACGGGCGGCCCCTCGGGCGACTCGAAGATCAATCCCGGATAGGCCGGTTCTTCGCGCTCGAAAAACAGAATCCTTCCGTGGCCATCTCCGTCCGCGTGATACATTCCGGGCTGCTCGGCTTTGAAGGCGAGGCAATGATCCACGGGGCAACGGGCTTCCGTATCCGGAGTAAATGCGCCATCCGTCATAAATCTCTTGGAAAAATCTGCTAGACTTTCACCTTCCTTTGGTCGCTGCACCATGAGCACAACGCTCGGGTGCAAAGAGTCCACGGTCGCCTTGTATGGACCGGTGCTGAAGTAGGCCAGGCAAACGCCGTTGTTCAGCTCCAGCTGTTCGATTTTCCAATCGCCATGAACGCGGATACGCACTCCGCACATCGTGCTGGTAAACTGCGTGTCGTTGCCTTCGTTCTCTCCGGCCCACACCTCTTTGGGCGCGTACTTCTCGTTCGGGTCGAAGACATCGAAGCGTTTACGCGCCACGCTCACAAGGAAATCGCGCATTTGCGAGTCGGACGCGTGCAGCCGCGCCGCGTAGTCGGCGGCGCGCAGCAGGTGAGCCGGCATATTGGACACGGACGCGCAAAACATGTAGTCGTCCCAGAATTCAACTGGCAGCTGATCCCACGCGTGCGCCGCCTCGATCGCCAGAAACTCCGCCCCGCCTTCGGCAACATTGCTGCTGCCGCACGTCAGCGCCGCCTGGTACCACGGCGCACGCAAGTCGGTCGGCGCCAAATTCGCGGCCTTCTTCAGTGCGTCTGTCGCGGCGTCGTAGCTGCCGTCCACATCCACGTTGTAGGCGTAACTCGCCACCACGCCGGTCAACACCAGTAGCTCCTCGTTGTCGGGATGGCTTGCGCTTGCCTGCTCGAGGGCCACGAGGTCCTTCTTAAGCCGTGCCGCGGCGTCACTCTTGCTCACCGGGTAGCTCCAGGTTGAGGTCCACGACTCACAGTACGGCTCCAGTTGCCGCACGTCGTTAAGCGCGTTCAGCACTGGCGTTTCCTGTGGAAGCTTCTCGGTTTGAATAGCGGCAAGATCGGCTCGAGCCGCAATCGCAACCGGGGTGAAGATGGTGAGCAGAAGAATTCCGCGAAGAGTGCGCATCCGAGCCTCACGAATGGATCGTGCTACCCAGTGTAATCAACCTCCAATTGGGAGACGGGCTCGGCGGAATTCGCCGCCTCAGTTCGGCGTACCGTTGGTTTCCGCCCGCGCAAACGCGCACTCCTGGCACTGGCACATGCGCCTCAGATACTCCCACGAAAAAATCCCGCCCGAGTGCCCATCCGACCAGTGGAACTGGATTGCGTATCGGCCCACGGCCTGCGCGCTCTTCGGCTTCGCCGGCGGCGCGTAGAGCGGCAGCACCTCGGCCGGCTTTTTGTGCGCCTGGCCCGGCTTGCGCCCCTCGAGCGTCCGCTCTTCCACGCAGGTCGCGCACGGGCACGCCTCGCGCAGCCAGGCGAAGCTCCATGCGCTCTTGTGCCCGTCCTGCCAGTCGATCTCCAGGCCCTTGCCCTCGGTGAGCAGCACGCGTACCTTTTCCGGTGTCACCGCAATC
>JASHUF010000379.1 GCA_030040175.1 Acidobacteriaceae bacterium | reverse complement strand
CCGGATCCCGGAGATTGCGGCGAAAGGATGAATGGGCTTGAATGTGCCGTCCCCGTTGTTGCGCAGCACCGTCGGCAGGCCGCTGGCCGTTCCCAGCACGATGTCGAGGTCGCCGTCGGCTTCGATATCCACGGCCCATGCTCCCGTGTAGGGCGCGGCCAGGATTTGCTTCGCGAGCTTTGTCTGCGCGGTCACATCGGTGAATCGTGCCGGATCGTCCTGGCGCATGAAACGCAGACCGCCTGCGCCTGCAAGCACGAAATCGGTCTTGAAGTCGTAGTCGAAATCGACGGCCAGAACCGACTCCGGCGACGGCCCCGCTTTGTTCGCGCCTCCGGGAAACGGAAACCAAGCGCCCGAGGAGAGCCGGACTTGCCGTGCGTTGGCGGTCACAATCGCGGGCATGCCCTCGCCGCTGAGCCAGACGGCGCCAATCCAATCCCACTTCTCGCCGGAGGGATTTGCGATGGGTTGATCGTCGAAGTGGAGCGCGGTGTCGGGCGGCGCGGGCTGCCCCGGCGGCGTCTCGAGGCGCAGCAGATGCGTAAAGGGCTGCGCTTCATCGCCGGGCGCGGGCTTGATCTGGCCGAGTTGTTCGCGGAATGCTGGAACCTGCATGAGCACGTTGTGCAGAAACACGCTGCGGATGGCCGCCGTGGCGGGGGGGCCGGATTGCGCTGCCGCCTGAAGCTGCGCCAGCTGGTCGCGCGCATCCTTTGGCCACCCGGCCGACTGCGCCGTGATGCGATCGATGGCGGAACGCAGGGTCTGCACATCGCCCCGCTTGGCCGCAATGCGGCTCAGCTCCAGCAACGCGGCAGTATTGTCAGGCTGCTCGGCAAGTATCCGCGAAACCAATTGTTGAAATTCTTCCTCGCTGCCCGGTCCACCCTGGCGCTCCACTTCGAGTGCGAGCTGGTACCCGGCCTGAAGGTTCGACGGGTTCAGCTTCACCGCTTCGCGCAGGTTTGCAATGGCGCTGGCCGGATCGCCACGCTCGCTCGCGAGGATTCCCAGCAGGTAGAAGATGTGATCCTCTTTGGGCGCAAGCTTACGGGCGCGCTCAAGACGCTCGGCGGCAAGATCGAAGTTGCGCTGCCGCAGCGCCAGGATTCCCCAGTCGGCCCACGCAGCCGGCTCGCCCGGCGCGAGCTGCGTTGCACGAGCCAGCGAGCTTTCGGCTCGCACATCGTCGCCCACCTGCAGCGCGGCCAGGCCAACGTAAAACGAGGAAATAAATTCGCGATATTCCATTGAAGAGGGCGCGGGCAATCCCCGGTGGCAGCCAACGCTGAGGGCGAGAGCGCCTGCTGCCGCCGCGGCGGCGAGCCGCGATGCGACATGAGAAAGAGTGGAATTCATCCCGTTCTTGCTGGGAAAGATTCTAATCAACCCTTCGTGCGCTGCGCCAATCGGCCTCATCGCGCCGCACCGGCTCTTGCCGCTCGAACCCGCCTTCTTCGGGTATGCTTCACGCTTGCCGCCTTGAACCACAGGATGCCGATGCCGAGAAAGGGAAGCAGAAACAGCAGGAGATTCCAGCGGCCCAGCAGCGTGGGCGTAACCGAAACATCGGTATCGGCCTCGCCCTTGGCTGTCGCGCTCGAGAAAGTGATCCGGACGTGCCACATCTCCTGTTTGTCGAAAGGCACGAGCGTCTTGAACTCGACGTGGTCGAGGAGCTTTTCGCGCCACGTGCCATAGGTAGCCTCCGGCAACCGCTTGCTTACCGGCTGCACCGAGACCTGCACCCTCATATCCGCAGGCACCTGAAGCCCGCTGCCCTTCGGCGGATCGATGATGATATAGAAGCTGCCTGTGCCCACGTCGGGATTGCTCCAAACCTCAACATGGAACGGGCCCACCTTTCGGTTTTGCATGATCGGATAGGGAGGGCCGATGTGCGCCCACGCAGGGACCGGGACGCAGGCCGCCAGGAGCAGCGCCAACAGCCCGCGCAGCGCAGTCCGTTCGCGAAACGTGCCGGTTGTCCTCGCAATCACTTTGCATTGGTCTGAATTAGAGTCCATTAACATTACCCGGCCAGCATGGTTGCGCGCATGTCCATCGGCTGGGTCATCAGCCACACGCAGCAAAGGAACAAGATTATAGATAGCGTGCCCCAGGGAAGAAAGGCGCGCACCGGGTGCTCATGGGAGTCGTCCTGCGCGAGCCGCCAGGAAATCAAAAGTGAGCCGGCAAGGCCGAGCAGCAGGAATCCGAATTCAAGCGGCTCGACAACGGTCTTGGGCAGGCCCACCAGCGTCCACCGCGGCTCGCCGAGGATGGGGAAGCCCATCTCTGCGAAAGCATTTTGTGTAACCGGGACGATGGTATAGAGCCCGGTAAAGAAGTGGAATCCGTAGTGAGCGAGCCACATGCCGAAGCCGAGGGGCGCGAGCGCATAAGAGTAGCGAACGGCGATGGCCAGCCAGCCGCTCTTCACTCGGCCCCAGGCGCGCGTCAAGAGCGCCGCCAGGCCAAGCAAAATCGCGGGTTCGACCACGATGACGGCCGCAAACAGAATGCCGAGCACTCCCGCCTGGCTATTAAGGTGCAATGTGCGCTTGAGCCAGCTCTCCACCGTGTAGACCGGGCTCACCATCCCCAAGGCGTTCATGAGCGCGCCAAAACAGAAAACAACGGCCAGTGCGGAGATGTCGTTACGGCGCGAAAAGCGGCCGATACCCGAACGCCGCGGATCGCTCATCAACTCGCCGGCCGGCAGACGGCTCAGGATGCCGACGTTGTCGTGCGGGCAGGCGTGAACGCAGTCGAGGCAGAAGGTGCAATCCATGTTGCCCACCTTGGCCGGCTGAAAGAGGGCGAGTTCGCATCCCCGCTGCAACACAACTAGGGGCGAGGACGGCGCACGCCTGCCGCGGATGCAATCTTTCGTCGTGCAGCCGTCGCACACTTCCGGGTCGCGGACGGCGACCTCGAGAGGCGACGCCGTGGAGGCAATGAAATTGAATTGTCCGATCGGGCAAATAAACTTGCAGAATGTTCCGTGGGTGAACAATCCGTCTACAACGAGCACGGCTGCAAAGTAGCCCAGAATCACCCATGCCGTGAGCCACGGGGATGCCCAGAGGCCAAAGAGCTCATAAAAGAAAAGCACTGCCGCAAACAGCCCCACCGGAATCCACTTGTTGCGCAGCACGCGCGGCCACGCAAAGCGCGGCCTGATCCACTTGCGCATAAAGTTGCGCGCCAGCATGAACGGACATGCGAGACAGAAGAGGTTCCCGGCGCAAAGAATCGCCAGCACCAGCGCCCCGCGAAAGTGGACCCAGGTAAGCACGGTGGCCAGATTTTTGGGCGAAAGCGTAGGGCCAACCAGCCCTTCGATAATCATGACCACGCTGACGGCGAGGAGTGGAATCTGCAGCGCGGTCCGCGAGTGCCGCCAGCGAAGCAGGGGTCCGATGACGGGGACGGCGAGCAGATCGAACGGCTGCGCTTCCAGGAACTCTGCTTCTTCCGAGATGCGTTCCTGTTCCGCTGTTGTGGACGCCGCCATCGGAGGCTTGGTCAATTCGACGCCACTCCTTTCACATCCATCTGCTGTTCGACCCTGCGGCCATTGCTCATCATAATGTGGAAGAGCACCACCCAGTCGCCGCCCATCGTGAAATTCATCGTTGCCTTGTAGCTGCCGGGTGAAACCTCGATCGCGTCTGCGAACACCGGCGCCATGCCCGGGTGGGTCATGTCTCCTTCCAACTGAACGTGCGCGCCGGTCACTGGCAGGTTCGCCGCATTCACCAAACGGAACGAGATAATCTCAATCCCTGCGCGCACGGGCTGGGGCGCAATCGACTCTTTGATCGAGATGTCCCGCGCGGAATCGGCCGGTTTGTGGCAGCCAAGAGCGGCCAAAGCCCCCGAGGCAAGCACGAGAAGGACGCCAAGACAGCAAGAGGCCGCCCCTTGGCGACCCCTCGAATAAGCTCTCGTCAACCCAGGTGACCCACGATGCAGCCTGCTGTGATTGCCTCTACGCGTTGCAATCAGTCGCCTCATTTGTGTCATCTTTCAACCAGGAGCAGGTGCATTGGGCCGGCGCCTCGCCCTTTGGCGGAAACATATGGTAGTACATGGCGATCACCATGGGGATAAAGACAATCGCGTTGTAGAAAAGGTGAAGCTGAACCCGCGGAATGAAGAGTTGGATAATGCTATAGGGCACCGGTTTGCCCATCAGGTTGTGGTGGATCGTGGCCTGGGTGAGCAGCAGCAGGTGCTCGAAGTGGTGCCAGACCTGGATCCAGAAGGCGACCATCCACCAGGTGTGGCTCAGGCCGGTGAATCCCTTGCGCAGAACCCAAAGGCCGATGAGCATCACCAGGGCGTATCCGTAGTGAAGCGTCTCCGACTTAATAAGCCACGGGTACCATAGACCCAAAATGCCGTTCGCCTTGGGGATTGGCCAGCCCAGCACCCAGATCTGGTAAGCCTGCGCGAAGTGTTCGCCCCAATGTGCCAGTACGATGGCCATGAAGACCCACAGGGCCTTTTCATGCCACTCGCTGTTGAGTTTTTCTGAAAGCGTGCGACGTCCGGACAAAGGCAGAACATGGCCGTGCACGTCGGAAATCGATGTAGCCATTTTCGGTTGACCTCACTTGGGAACGAGAATGGAGGTGTTCTCAAATCGATACCAAGTGTACTTGCAAATCGGACCCATTGGAGTCGGCTAAAGGAGCGAACCCTGCCTCCATCTTTCGGTTGAGGCGGCAAAGGCATCGTTCAGCCAGGGCGCTTCGCCCTCAGCCGCCGCCAACCGGCTGGCGAATCGACGGCTGCCTATAGCCGTGCTCGGCCAGGTGTTGCCCCATCTGCGCGTACAATCCGGGGTCGTCGGGCTGCCAGGTGCCCAGTCCATCCACATAGCGGTTATACATGCTGAAGGCCGCAGCGATCAGCACCGTATCGTGAATCTCCAGGTCGGTCGCGCCTTCCTTGCGCGCGGCTGCAACGTCGGCAGAGGTCACCAGCTTGCCGTCCTCCTGCACCTTGCCTGCAATCGCCAGCAAGGCCTTCAATTTGGGCGAAACCGGCGCCGACTCGTAATCGGCCTTTACTTGTTCGATCAGAGAGGCATCGCCAAGATGACACGCCGCGGCGGCCGAGTGACTCGAATAGCAAAAGTGGCAGTGGTTGCGCGCGGAGACGTGCGCGGCGATCAGCTCGCGTTCGCCGGGCGTGAGCGCGTTGGGCAGATGCAACAGGACGTGAGCCAGTTCTCGCATGGGCTTTGCAGTTTCCGGCCGGAAGGCAAATCCTGCGCTGATGCCGGGCAAATCCGCGGGAAGATCGATATGCGCCATCTTTCCCCTCCTAAGCGCGTGACGCTGCGCCCGCGTGCGCGGGAAGGTATTCTTCGCTGACGGCTACATAGCCTTCGCGAGCCACGCGCTTGCCGCGTTCGCGATAGAACGCCGGGTCTGCGGGCTGGTCGGTGCCCAGCCCATCCACGTAACGGTTGTACATGCAAAAGGCCGCGGCAATCAGCACCGTATCGTGAATCTCCAGGTCGGTTGCGCCCTCCTTGCGCGCGGCTGCAACATCGGCGGCCGTCACCAGCTTGCCATCCTGCTGCACTTTTCCGGCAATGTTCAGGAGAGTCTTGAGCTTGGGGCTGATCTCGGCATGCAGATAATCCACCTTGACCTGCTTCACCAGGTCTTCATTGCCGCCAAGGTGAGCGGAGGCGATGGCGCCGTGGATGTTGTGACAAAACTGCGTGCAGTTGCGGCTTGAAACAAAGGTGGCAATCAGTTCGCGCTCGCCGCGCGTGAGCGTGTTGGGGCCTTGCAGCAACACTTCGACCAGCGCATTGAGGGGCCGCGCGGTTTCCGGCCTGAAGGCCATCGGGCCGCGAATGCCAGGAAGATCGGGAGCCAGCGGAATGTGGGGCATCATGACCTCCGGAATTGCGTAAATGGCGGTCTACGGACCTTCGCGAGCGGAGAAGCCGGAAACCGCCTTTTCGCGTACGCAGGGAATGGTACTTTGGCTCTGCCGGCTAACGCATCAACCGTTGGAATGAGGCCAAGGCCGCGAGCCATGAGCCAGAATTACCAGAAGTATGTCGCTTCAATTTTGGGTGAGCCGGGCTCGCCGTCGATGATCTGCGTGCTGAGCACCACCTCAAGATTCTTCTTGCCGCCTGCGGCATGGGCCAGGCGCATCAACTGGGCCAGATGGGCATTTTCGGTGAGAAACTCGCCCGCGACCCGCGTGCCGCCGCGGCCGATGCCGGCCACAACAATGGCGGGCTTTCCCGTGTTGACGTCGGTGAAGCGCGCCAGAATCGCATAATCGCGATAGTTGTTGGTGGCCATCTGCACGCTTCGATCGATGTTCCAGTCGGACCGGCCGGCAGACGCGCCGTCGGCGATCCAAAGGTGCGTCATGTCCGTATCGTTGGCGAAGTGATAGCGAAGAGCGTGGGTCAGGCGCAAGGTCCAGGCGTTGTCAAAGGCCCCGACAAACACCGTGGGTCCGCTGCGAAGATCGTCGAGCGTAGTGGCGCCTTCTCCCTTGAGCGTATAAGCCCGGTTGTTTGCCTGGAGAATGCCGGCTACTTTGACGGTTGCGCCCAGATCGTCGAGCACCACCGCCGTCAGGGTGTCTTTCAAGAGAATCTGATGCTCAGGCTGAGACGCATCGCGAAGTGCGATCTCCGAGTATTCCGACTGGTCTGCGATGCAAAGCAGCACGGGATTGCTATCGGCGAAGACTGGCTGCCAAAACTCATTGAATGCCGAGCGGTGGATGCGCTGCCAAATAAAGATTGTGCACGCAGCGGCAAGGACCAGGACAACAAGAACCACCGCCGCCGTGTTCCTCAACCGGCGGTGCACCGGTCGTTCTGCGGCAGGAGACATTGCGGCAAGCTCCGTCTGCGTCCCATCTCCCTTGATCAATCCCAGGTCCGCGCCCGTCCTGGGCCCGCGAAATTCCGGGATATAGGAGCCGGAGGGGAGCGAGATGCGTAGCTCTTCATCGTGCGGATGCTCTTGATAATACTGAGCCATCCGCTTGCGCAACTCGGCAGCGGTCACACGTACGATGGGGTCGGAGGCGGTGTTGTAATCGGGGTCGCGGCCGAAGATTTCAATCCCGAGCGTGCGCTCCTTAATGGTCTCCGCATCGCCGGCCAGCGTATGTTCCACAACAAAGCGCAGAAAACTGGGCAAGCGCTTGCTGTGACTGAAATAGGGGCTGGTCACGATGCGGTTCAATTGTTCGCCAATGGCAACCTTTGCCGTTGAACTGAAGCCTTCAGTCTTGGTGCCGGGCGAATCTGCCAACATGCGCCGCCTCAATGGAAAGAAGCGATTATACCGCAAACAAACGACGAAGGACCGCGCCTTCAAACGCCCTTCGGCAAGATGAGCGAAAACCACAAGATAGGCGGAATTTACCGGATAAGAATTCTCCCCTAGCTGTAAAGACCCCTCTGTTTGTACAGTAAGACGCTTGCCGGCCGATCAACCGGAATGCCTAGAATGGTCTCCGCTTTTCGGATACTCTCGGGAAAAACTCGATGTGTGCTGGCGAGGCCGATCGTGCGCGAAGGGATTCGGGGAGCGGCAGACAAATCTGAGGAGGCTACAAAGGCATGAAAACGAGGGGCAAAGGGATACCAAAGTGGCTCTGGCGCTGGGTTGGACTTGCCATCCTGATCGCCGCCTTGACCGGCGGCTTGGAACCGACCGAAGCGCAAATCGCAACCACCACGGCGACCCTCTCAGGCATCGTTTCGGACGCCTCGGGAGCCGTCGTGTCCGGGGCCTCGGTCATGTTGACGAGCACGGAAAACGGCATCACGCGGCAATTCAAAACCGATGCCGCGGGCGGCTACGCGTTCAGCCAGCTTCCACCTTCACAGTACTCCCTGACAGTGAAGATGACCGGATTTGAGACCTACAGGCAGAACGGAATCGTTCTGGATGCCGCCCAGACCGCGACCCAAAATGTCACCCTGGCGGTGGGCGCGGAGGCTCAATCGGTTACGGTGACGGCCGATGCATCTCTGCTGAACACGGACAACTCCAACGTCGCGGCGAGCCTGGATGCGAAACAGATCGTGGAGCTCCCGCTGAACGTGCGCAACATCTATGGCCTGGCTACCCTGAACTCTTCCGTACAAAACACCTCGGAAGGGCAGCTGCTCCTGGGTGGCGGCAGCAACACAACGGACACCGCGGATCAGGACATCTCGTTCATGAACTTCGCCGGCAGCTTCTTTGGCACCACGGCCTTCCTGGTGGACGGCTCGTGGGATACCGACACGGAGTGGGGCGGGGTCATCTTTGTCCCCGGTGTGGACGCGGTTCAGGAATTCAAAATCCAAAACAATTCGTTCACAGCTCAGTACGGATGGAGCACGGGCAATGTGGTCAACGTGGTCACCAAGTCGGGGACGCGCGACTTCCACGGCTCGGCATACGAGTTTCATTCCAGCAATAACTTTAACGCCCTCAACTACTTCCAATCACCTGGCACTTGCCAGGGTCTCCTCAATACGAACCTCTGCACGTTCAGCCGCAACCAGGTTGGCGGAACTGCGGGAGGCCCTTTGTACATTCCCGGCGTGTATAGACAGCGAGACAAGACCTTCATCTTCGGCCTTTACGAGCACTTTCACGCCAACACGCCATCGCCCTCGAGCTACACCGTGCCGGACACCAACTTCCTGACCGGCAACTTCTCGGAGCAGCTGGCAACCACGCCTGCGGCCACCGATGCTCTCGGCCGGCCCATCTATGACGGTCAGATCTACGATCCGCGTAGCGGCCACGCCATCACCGCCGGCCAGGAGGATACCCAGAGCCCGAGCAACCCCTACGGCACAAACCTGATGGCCACGCAAACCGGATACATCCGCAATCCGGTCCCGGGCAACATTCTGTCCAACATTGCCGGTTACGTTCCGGATCCTGTCGGTTCCAAGCTGCCCAGCTATTTTCCCGCGGCAAAGACTCTAGGCGATGTGCCCAACAACCTGGTTCTGGCCGGAGAGGCCCCCACCTATTGGAACGAATACGGGATCAGGGTCGACCAGAACATCAACAGCAATACCAACGCCTATTTCCGTTACTCCTATAAGCAGGAGGCAAAGACCGGCGCTGCCGATAACTGGGGATCCGATCCGGCAGGCCAAGGCAATCAGCGGCCCAACAACCGCTGGGGCATGTGGGCGGGGCTTTCGCATATTTTCAGCCCCACCTTGACCATGAACATCACTTCCGGCGTCCAGATTTGGCATGAAACCTCCACCAATCAGTCGATCGGGTTCAATCCCTCAACGACTCTCGGACTCCCGGCGTATGTCAATCAAGAGGACCCCTTGTTTCCTACCGTCAACTTCGGAAACGGTATCTCGCAGTTGGGCCCATTCAGCGGGAACACCGAGGGGGTGAACAACCATGGACCTGTCGGCACAGTGTCTGTCGACCTCATCAAATCGCTCGGGAAAAATACCGTCAACTTCGGGTTCATGGGTGTCGAACAGGTCTTCGACCAGTACAACTATTACTCCGATTCCCTTACGTTCGACGGCGACTACACGAGCGGTCCGAATCCGCTGGGTGGAACGAACGGAGTCAGCTTCACGGGGAACGGAGTAGCTGAGGCGCTGCTCGGCGTGATGGACGGTGCCAGCGTCGGAACTCCGACCACGCCCTATGTATCGAACCATCTCTTTGGCGAGTATGTGCAGGACGATTGGAAGGCGGCGCGCAGCCTGACCATCAACCTCGGCCTGCGCTATGAGATTCAGACCCCGTTCACTTCGCGCCATAACGAGGGTTCGATCTTCAACCCCAACGCGGTGAACCCGCTCAGTTATTCGGCTGGCCTGCCGTTGCTGGGCGCGCTCCAGTTCCTGGGGTCCGGCAACCGGTATATTTACAACGCGAACTACAAAAACATCGCGCCTCGCTTTGGCTTCTCGTATCAGGCAATTCCCAAGGCGGTGATTCACGGGGGATACGGAATCTTCTATCCGGAAGCGGTGAGCAGCTCCGGCTCAATCGATACGGATGGCTTTACCGCGACAACCAGCGCCAACGTGAGTCTGGACGGCGGCATTACTCCGAATCCGAATATCAGCACCAGCAATCCCTGGGGTGGCCAATACGCGCAGATTACCGGCAACGCCAACGGCTCGTATCAACAGGACGGCAATAGTACGGGCGGAGTCTTTCGCGACAACCCATCCCCTTACGTTCA
>JASHUF010000378.1 GCA_030040175.1 Acidobacteriaceae bacterium | reverse complement strand
TCCGCGCGTGGCCATGCCGGTGATGCTGGGCGTGCTGGTGGGCGCACTCTTAGGCACGCGGGTGCTGGTGCGGGCGCGGGCGAAGACCTTGCGCCTCGTGTTCGGCATCGTGATTCTGGCCCTCGCCATCGAGATGATCGTGAGCGGCATGACGGGGAAGGTGTAGCTCCCATGGACGACAAGCGCCTCGAATCCATCATGGGAAAGCTTTTACGCACTGGCGTACTGATTTCGGCCGGGGTGGTCACGGCGGGCGGCATGGTTTATCTCGCGCTTAACCATGGCGCGCGGGTCAGCTACCGCAACTTTGCCGCCGGCGGGCCGGAGATGCGCACCGTCTCCGGGATTGTCCACGCAGCCGCGCACTGGAACAGCGAAGGCCTGATCCAGGCCGGGCTCATTCTGCTCATCCTCACGCCCGTCGCGCGCGTGGCCATGGCCGTGGCAGGGTTTGCCCTGGAGCGGGACCGGCTCTACACCGTGGTGAGCCTCGCCGTTCTGCTCATTCTTGCCTTCAGCCTGCTGCACGCCATCTGACCCGGGCCATCCGGCCTGATTCGTCGCCCGCGGGCTATCGCGTCCCCGCGCGCCCGCAGGCTCCGGCCGGGCGAAAGCCCGCGTTTGGGCGCCCGGAGCGCCTTCAAACCCCTTGGCTACAACTTCTTCCGAGGGTAATAACACAAAGGAATGATTGAGTTACACGTTGGATTCGCGGTTTACTAACGGAAGCGCAGTTTACATCTATCGAAAGAGCCTTGGGCCGGTTCACTCCCGGCCCTTTTTTTGCGCCGCACACGCGTTCCGTTTTCAACAGGATTTCTGCACGGAATCGCCCTTTGGGGGCAATCCCGTGCAGCGTTCGGATTCTGGATTGGGGAGGGCTTTACGCTACTGCGTCGGCTGAGGCTGCCTGTTCTTCGGCTTCCAGTTTGCTGCCTACCTCGGCAGCCGCGGCGGCCAGAACGCGATGATGGATGGTAAACAGGGCCAGTTCCAGGCGGTCGCCTACGCCGGTCTTGTCGTAGATCGAGCGGAGATAGTTCTTGATCACCTGCTCGGTGGTCTTCAGGCGCATGGCGATCTCGCGGTTCTTGCAGCCCTGCACGATCAGGGCCACGATGCGCATTTCTTTGGGCGTAAGCCGGTCGCGGACGCGCGTGCCCACCATGTCTTCCTGCGGCGAGTCGGGCACCATCACCTGCGGCGGCATCCAGGTTTCGCCGGCGGCTACGCGGCGCACGCATTCGACCAGCGTCGGTCCGGTCACGCTGCGGAAGACCACGCCGCGAAAGCCCTGCTGCAGGTAGCTCGAGGCCGCATCGGTGTTTTCGGCAATGACAATTCCGCGGCTTCCCGTGGTCTCCAGCAACACCCGCAGGCGCGGAAAATCCGGGTGCAGCGAGGCAGCGAACAGCACAATGGAGGAGGGGAAAGTGGTAATGGCGTGGTACATCCGTTCGAGATCCGTGCACTGAGCAATGATGCGCAGATCTTCATCCATCGCCAGCACCTTGGCTGTGCCGGCGCGGAAGATCGCCTGCGAATCGGCCAGGATGATCTTATTCATGGTGTATGCCCCGCTTGCTCATGTTCGTTTCTGCTAACCCCCTGGCGCCTGCCGGCCCGTTCGCAAAAGCTGCCAGCGGCAGGGCCTGCCCTGCTTGTCCTGATGTCCCGATCTTCCCGTCCTATCGGCAAAGGCGAACGCACTCTTGGCGGTGTCCCGGTTTGCTACACTTCGAAATTGTTCTAGTCCCTTCTAACTGACTGCCTTAGGGGAGTCAATGACACTTTTGTGCTCCCGAACATGGGTTTGCACGGGGTAGTTTGCGCGTTGCTTCCAATTCTCAACTCACCGCAAGAACACCGGAATCACCCAAATGGGGCATGGGGCCTTAGACTGAAGACTGTATGGCGAGACCGATCCTGCTGGCCGTCGACGACGACGTGAGCGTCCTGGAAGCCGTGGTCCAGGACCTGCGGCAGCGCTATGGTTCCACGTACCGGGTCATGCGCGCCGCCAGCGGGCAGGCCGCCCTGGACACCCTGGCGCAGCTCAAGACCCGGGAGGAGCCCGTGGCCCTGCTCATGAGCGACCAGCGCATGCCGGGCATGACCGGGGTCGAGTTCCTGGAGCGGGCGCGGCCTATTTACCCTGAGGCGCGGCGGGTGCTGCTGACGGCCTACGCCGACACCGAGGCGGCCATCCGCGCCATCAACACCGCCCGTATTCACTACTACCTGAACAAGCCGTGGGACCCGCCGGAGGAGAAACTGTACCCGGTGGTGAGCGACCTGCTCGAAGACTGGCAGGCCGGCTACCGCCCGCCCTTTGAGGGGTTGCGCGTCATCGGGCACCGCTGGCTGCTCAAAGACCACAAGGTGCGTAATTTCCTCTCCCGCAATCATGTACCGTACCGCTGGTTCGACGTGGCCGCCGGCGGAGAGGTGTTGAAGCTGCTCACCGACCGGCAGCTCGATCCAACGCGCCTGCCGGTGGTGCTGTTTGCCGACGGTAGTGCGCTGGTGGAGCCGGAGCTTGAGGAGCTCGCCAGCCGCGTGGGCCTCAGCATCCAGGCGGCACAGGAGTTCTACGACCTGGTGGTGGTGGGCGCCGGTCCGGCGGGACTGGCGGCCGCAGTGTACGGCGCCAGCGAAGGGCTGCGCACCCTGGTCGTCGAACCGGAAGCGCCGGGCGGGCAGGCCGGCTCCAGCTCGCGTATTGAGAATTACCTGGGCTTCCCCTCCGGTGTGACCGGCGCAGAGCTGGGCCGGCGCGCCTTCACCCAGGCTTCGCGTTTCGGCGCGGAGTTCGTGGTCCAGCGCGCCACCGGCTTGCGGCTCGACGGCCAGTATCGCTTTGTGAAGCTGAGCGATGGGCGCGAGGTTTCCAGCCACTCTGTTCTGCTGGCTCCCGGGGTTCAATACCGCAAGCTCGACGTTCCCGGCGCGGAGCGGCTCACCGGGCTCGGCATTTACTACGGGGCCGCTCTGGTGGAGGCCGCCGCCTGCAAAGGCGAGGACGTCTACATCGTCGGCGGAGCCAACTCCGCCGGCCAGGCGGCGCTGTACTTTGCAAAATATGCCCATACCGTGACCATGCTGGTGCGCGGCGATGGACTTTCGGTCACGATGTCGAAATACTTAATCGATGAGATCGGTGCAACATCAAATATCGTGGTGAGGACGCGCACGCAGGTGATTGAGGCTGCGGGCGAGGAGCGGCTGGAGCAGCTGCGCTTGTGCGGACCCGATGGGGAGAAGCAGGTGCCGGCGACATCCCTGTTTGTCTTTATCGGCGCAGCGCCGGTGACGGCGTGGCTGCCGCCGGGGGTGCTGCGCGACGACAAGGGCTTTGTGCTGGCCGGGCCCGACCTGCGGGTGGACGGCAGCTGGCCGGGGGTGTGGAAGGAGCCGCGTGAGCCGTTTCTGCTCGAGTCCAGCGCGCCCGGCGTGTTTGTGGCCGGCGATGTGCGCCACGGCTCGGTAAAGCGCGTGGCCTCGGCCGTGGGGGAAGGCTCGATTGCGGTGCAGCTGGTGCATCAATATCTGGCGGGGTTCTAGGACGACGGGATGAGTGAAGGCGGAAATCCGATCGAGGCCGAGCCGATTCTGCTCCGGGACGTAGGCGAGGCCTTATTTCGCACGCGCCCGTTCTCCGGAACCGCACCCGACGCCCTCAGCGGCGTAGAGAGCGCGGATCGCGTAAAGGCCAAAGCCGGCGCCACGCTGTGTGAGAGCACGGATCCCAGCCGCTACTACTGGCTGCTGCTCGAAGGCGAGGCCCGCGCCGAGCGCTCCGAAAAGGACGGAAGCTGGACAGCGGCCGGAATTGCCCGCCCGGGCGACGGGTTCGGCGAGGTGCCGCTGCTCATGGGCGGGCCGCCGGGAAAGTTTCGCGTGATGGCGGCGCAGGACTCCGCGCTTCTGCGCTTCGGCGAGCCCGAGTTCTGGTCCATGCTGGCCTGCTGCCCCTCGGTGCGCAAACAGGTGCTGGCCGATTTCTCGCAGCGGCTGCAGTCCTACCAGACCGAGGCCCTGCACCGCGAAAAACTGGTTTCGCTGGGAACGCTGGCCGCGGGCCTGATGCACGAGCTGCACAACCCCGGCTCGGCGGCCAAGCGCGCCGCCTCCCAGTTGCGCGAAAACCTTCTCCGCCTGCAGGAACTGAGTCTGCGCAACGCTGACAAGCAGAAGACCCCCGAACAGCTCCAGTGCATGCACGACCTGCTGGCGCGCGCCCTTTCCGGCTGCCACATGCCGGTGATGAGCAGCCTGGAACAGTCCGACGCCGAAGAGGCGATGGCCGAGTGGCTGGCTTCCGCGGGGGTCGAAAACCCCTACGCCATTGCGCCCGCCCTGGTGGGCATCGGCTTCAAGAGCGAGGAGCTCACCTGCGCCCGCGCGGCCTTCGAGACGGGAAGCTTTTCCGACGCGCTGAACTGGCTGGGCGCGCTGGTCTCGAGCGTTTCGCTGGTGTGCGCCATTGAGGAAAGCATCTCCCGCGTCTCCGAGCTGGTGATGGCGGTGAAAAAATTTGCTTACGACGACCGCTCCGCAGGCCGCGAGCTCGATGTGCACGACAGCCTGCAGAGCACCCTGACCATCCTGAACCACAAGCTGCGCACCAAGAACATCTCCGTGGAGAAGCGCTTCGCCGCCTCGCCCTCGACCATCCTTACGCGCGGCTCCGCGCTCAGCCAGGTGTGGACCAACCTCATCGACAATGCCGTCGACGCCTCGCCCGACGGCGGCCGCATCCTGGTGGAGACGTGGACCGAGCCGGGGTGGCTGGCGGTCTGCATCGCCGACCGCGGCGCCGGCATTGCACCCGAGGTGCTGCCGCACATCTTTGAGGCCTTTTTCACCACCAAGCCGCAGGGCTCGGGTACCGGCCTCGGCCTCGAGATCGTACACCGCATCGTGACGCAGAAGTTCGGGGGCAAAATCGAGGTCGAATCGGAGCCGGGCAACACCCGCTTCATCGTGCGCCTGCCGTTGAAGGATCCTGCCGCCGAGCCGCCCCAATAATAAGAATTGACCTGAGCGTGCTGCCGCCCGCCGACGAAGCGCCGCAGCCGGTGGGCCGGCTCACGCCTCATTTCCACGACATCACCATCGAAAACGTCACCGCCACAGGCAGCAACGTGGCCGGCGTAATTGCCGGGCTGCCGGAGTCGCCGGTCGAGAACGTGGTCCTGAACAACGTGAAGATCGGTGCCCGGACCGGGCTCACCATCGGCTATGCCCAGGTGACGGGATCCAATGTGCAGATCGAGGCCGCGCAGGGAGAGCCAATCCTGAAAGAAGCGGGCGCGCAGGTCACGCTGCATTAAGCCTGCTGCGGCGGCCGGATTGCTCGCGGTATTCGCCGGGCGCGCGCTTTCTCCCGCAATTTCTGCGATACTGAACTTCTCTGCGCCCCCGGGCGGAGACGGTATCCTTCGCTTCGCGCGCGCAGCCAGTTTTCCGGGGGAAAAGGAATGGCCTTCCAACCCATTGCCGGCATAAACAACGGCGCCCGCACGGGCGGCTCGGTTCCGGTCACTCTCAACGGGCGCGCGCTCGAGGCCAACCGGCGCATTCCGCTCAATCTTGACTGGGTGGACCAGGTGCGCGCGAACACCAGCGCCGTGGAGCGCCGCGCGGCCACGCACGTCACGCGCCGCACGGTGAAAAAAGATACGCAGGCTGCGTGGCTGCTGCGCGCCATCGCCTGCATGGACCTGACCACCCTGAGCGGCGACGACTCCACCGACCGCGTGCGACGGCTCTGCGCCAAGGCGAGAAATCCGCTCCAGCGGGACCTGGTGGAAGCGCTGGGCATCGAGGAATTGCATCTCACGGTAGGCGCGGTGTGCGTCTATCATGCCTTCGTGGAAACGGCCGTGAGGGCGCTCGAAGGCTCCGGCATTCCCGTGGCCGCGGCTTCCGCCGGATTTCCCGCCGGCCTCAATCCGCTCGCCGAGCGCGTAGCGGAGATTCACCGCTCCGTCGAAGCCGGCGCTTCCGAGATCGATATCGTCATCACCCGGGCTCATGTTTTCAATGGCGAGTGGCAGGCGCTCTACGACGAGGTCGCGGCGTTCAAGGACGCATGCGGGCCGAACATCCATATGAAGGCCATTCTGGGCACCGGCGACCTGATGACCCTGCGCAACGTGGCCCGCGCCAGCTGGGTAGCCATGATGGCCGGCGCCGATTTCATCAAGACGTCAACCGGAAAAGAGACTGTGAACGCCACGCTGCCGGTTTCGCTGGTCATGGTCCGCGCCCTCCGCGATTATGCCGAGCGCACCGGCTACGCCGTGGGCTTCAAGCCGGCGGGCGGCATCCGCACCGCCAAGCAATCATTGGACTGGCTGGCGATGATGAAGGATGAGCTGGGCCGCTCGTGGCTGGAGCCGTCACTCTTCAGGTTCGGCGCCAGCGGCATGCTCGCCGATATCGAGCGCCAACTGGAGCATCATGGTACTGGGCGCTACTCGGCCGCGTACCGGCATCCGATTGCGTGAGGCGGAGAGACTCGCAATTATGAACGTGCTTACGGACAAAGAGGCCCGCGAATTCATATGGAAGAATGCATGGGCGTCCGGCCTCGAGATTAGCGATGGGGACGACATTTCATTCGGCACGCTGGATGCCTCCCGCCTGCAGCTGAATTACCCCGAAACTCCGCTTCGCGTTACATACGCATCGCGCCTACTTTCGCTCCTTGGAGCCTTCGGTGACGAATCGCATTTCAATGGGGCACTTTTATGGCTACGGCTCTGGAATATTGGAAGCCCGCAACTTGAAAAAAGCGGGTGGAAAATGGTGGAAAGAATGCGTATGGGCTTCGGTGAGCTCCGCCCTCTAGGCGACGCGAATGCACATTGGTTCCGCTCTGATGAAGTTGCTGAGCTGGCTGCATTCATCGTGCCGTGCTTTGTCTATGGTTGGGATGCCTACATCATCCCTTCCGGTGGAGACTGCTTTGGCTTCGTCAGCCACGAGCAGTTTTGGTGCCTAATTGCCCGCAACCAAGAAGCGCGTGAGCGGCTCCAAATCGATTTCACCGATTTTAAGCCGGAGGTTGCGCTTTGCGGTCATCCCCAGCCGGGAGTCCTAGGTCTCGCTCTTGAGAAGTCGGAAAGCACGAACGCGGCAACGCATCCCGGAGGGATGCAAGGAAAATAGCCCAGGACAAGCGCAGCGCCATCCTGGGAACACGAATTGAATGGAGACCAAAGCCCTGTAGGGGCGAAGGAACGAATTGCGGCAGGGCCTTAGCCCTGAGGAACACACATGAGCACCATCGCCGAAAAATTCTACTCGATGGACTACGGCCTCGCGCCGGAAGATCCCAAGGAGGCCGTGTCCTGGCTCGACCGTCATCATCGCCGCTTCGGCTTGTTCATCGGCGGCGCGTGGCGCAAACCCTCCACCGGCGAATACACGCCGACCAACGATCCCTCGAGCGGCGAGACGCTGGCCGAAGTCGCTCTCGGCACCGTGGACGACGTGAACGCCGCCGTGGCCGCGGCGCGCAAGGCGCTGCCCGCGTGGCAGGCGCTGAGCGGCCATGAACGCGCCCGTTACCTCTACGCCCTTGCCCGCCAGGTGCAGAAGCATGCGCGCCGCTTGGCCGTGCTCGAGACCATGGACAACGGCAAGCCCATCCGCGAGAGCCGCGACATCGACATTCCCCTGGTCGCGCGCCACTTCTATCACCACGCCGGCTGGGCGCAGCTTCTCGAGCAGGAGTTCCCCGGCTACCAGGCTTGCGGTGTAGTCGGCCAGGTGATCCCGTGGAATTTTCCCCTGCTCATGTTTGCGTGGAAGGTAGCGCCGGCGCTCGCGGCAGGCAATACCGTCGTCATCAAGCCGGCCATGCAGACGCCGCTGACCGCGCTGGCCATGGCTGAGCTGGCGCAGGAAATCGGCCTGCCGCCGGGCGTGCTCAACGTGCTCACCTGCGATGACAACGCCGCGCAGGCGCTGGTGGAGCATCCCGATCTGGACAAGGTGGCCTTCACCGGCTCAACCGAAGTGGGCCGCATCATTCGCAAGGTCACGGCCAAGACCAACAAGAAACTTTCGCTCGAGCTGGGCGGCAAATCGCCTTTCGTGGTCTTCGACGATGCCGATCTCGACTCTGCCGTGGAAGGCCTCGTAGACGCCATCTGGTTCAACCAGGGCCGGGTGTGCTGCGCGGGTTCCCGTCTCTTAGTGCAGGAGCGCGTGGCCGAGACGCTCTACGCGAAGATTCGCGCGCGCATGGAGACGCTGCGCGTGGGCCCGCCGCTCGATAAGGCCATCGACATCGGCGCCGTGGTTTCGCCGGTGCAGCTGGAGACCATCCGCAAAATGGTGGATGCGGGCGTGGCCGAGGGCGCACGCTGCTGGCAGCCGAGCGCTGCGATCCCGGAAAAAGGCTGCTTCTATCCGCCCACGCTGCTCACCGATGTGCATCCCGCGGCGACGGTGGTGCAACAGGAGATTTTCGGACCGGTGCTTGTCGCCATGACCTTCCGCACGCCGGCCGAGGCCGCGGAGCTGGCTAACAACACCGTCTACGGACTCGCCGCCAGCATCTGGAGCGAAAACATCAACGTGGCCCTCGACCTGGCCGCGCAGGTGAAGGCGGGCGTGGTGTGGGTGAACTGCACCAATCAATTCGACGCCGCCTGCGGATTCGGCGGCTATCGCGAATCGGGCTACGGGCGCGAGGGCGGCCGCGAAGGCATGCTCGAGTACCTGACGCCGAAGTGGCTGCACACGCTTCCGGGCGCACCCACAGAAGCCGACGAATCTGGGTGCCCCGGGTCCCTCGCAGTTGGGGACCCGGGAGAAGATGCCTCAGAGGATGAGTCTGGAGCGGCAACGAACCCTCCGACGCCATCGCTCTCCGGCCCCAGTATCGACAGAACGGTGAAGCAGTACATCGGCGGAAAGCAGGCACGCCCTGATAGCGGCTATTCATTCCAGGTCCAGGGCCGCAACGGCCAGTTGCTGGGCGAAGCGCCCCTCGGCAACCGCAAAGACATCCGCAACGCGGTCGAGGCCGCGCGCAACGCCGCAAGCTGGGCTTGGTCGAGCGCGCACAACCGGGCGCAGATTCTCTATTACCTGGCTGAAAACATGAGCCAGCGCCGCGACGAGATCGCCGAGCGGCTGGCGCGCGTGGTCGGCGAAGAACAAGCTGCACGCGAAGTTGCACTCAGCATTGAGCGCACCTTCAGCTACGCCGCGTGGGCCGATAAATACGAAGGAGCGGTGCACAACCCGCCGGGGCGCAACATCACGATTGCCATGAACGAGGCCGTCGGCGCCATCGGCATTCTCGCGCCGAGCGAAGCGCCGCTGCTCGGCCTGCTCTCGCTCATCCTGCCCGCCATCGCCATGGGCAATACCGTGGTCGCGGTGCCCAGCGAGCGCTACCCGCTCATTATCGGCGACCTCTATCAATTGCTCGACACCAGCGATGTGCCCGGCGGCGTGGTCAATCTGGTCGCCGGCCGGCCCGCGGAGCTTGCCAAAACCCTCGCCGAGCACGACGGCCTCGAGGCCATCTGGTGCTTCCGTTCGAATGAGGAGGCTGCGTTTGTGCGCGCCGCGTCCATCGGCAATTTGAAGCAGGTGTTCACCAACGACGGCCGCGCCTACGACTGGTTCAACCCCGCCCAGGCCGAGGGCCGCTGGTTCCTCGAGCACGCCACGCAGGTGAAAAACATCTGGGTGCCGTACGGCGAGTAGTGGGCAGCCGTCAACTCACAGCTCTGTCATCCTGAGCGAGTCCGCCCAGGGCGGACGAGTCGAAGGATCTGCGGTTGCTTTTCGGCCGGGTGTCCCATCCTCAACGCGTTCCTTGCGTTGAGGGTGGGAAAGCACAAACGCACGGGGCATTACGGCCGCTGTTCGGCGTGCAATTGCTTGCTCACTGCTTCCACTTCGCGCATCACGCGCAGCAGGTTCCCGCCAAGGATCTTGCGGCAGTCCGTGGCCGGGTAGCCGCGGGCGATCAGGGCCGCCGTAATCTTGGGCAAATCGGCAGGCGAGTCAATTCCCTGCGGCAGCTGCCCGTTCACGCCGTCGAAGTCCGAGCCGAGGCCCACGTGATCGATGCCGGCCACCTTGGCCATGTGATCGATGTGATCGAGGAGCAGCGAGAGCGGCGGCCGGGGAATGCGGTCCGCGCAGCGGCGCACCAGTAGATTCTCGTCGTCGGAAGTAAACGCCCGTCCCGCGGCCTCGGCCTGCGCCTTGGCCTCGGCCACGACCTTGTCGATCTCCGGCTGCATGGCCTTCAACGCATCGCGATAGCTCTGTGACAGGAATCCCGAGTAAAAGTTCACCCCCACCACGCCGCCCTTCGAGTCTGACCCGCCCGATTTCGCAATCGCGCGCAGCATCTCGTCAGTCAAATTGCGCGGCGCGTCGCACAGCGCCCGCGCATTGGAGTGGGACGCGATCACCGGCGCGCGCGAAACCGCCAGCACCCGGAAGAACGTCTTGTCCGCTACGTGCGAGACGTCCACCATCATGCCCAGCCGGTTCATCTCGCGGATCACTTCCGCACCGAATGCGCTCAGGCCATCCTGGGTATGCGGCACGCTGGCGTCGTCCAGGTCGCCCGAGCTGTCGGCCCAGCCGTTCGAGTTGTTCCAGGTGAGTGTCATGTAACGCGCGCCCAGCGCGTGGTACTGGCGCAGAACGGCAAGCGAATCTTCAA
>JASHUF010000377.1 GCA_030040175.1 Acidobacteriaceae bacterium | reverse complement strand
CTTCGATCTTTCGCTCGACGGCCCCGACAACGGCATCCGCATCAAGTCCAACGGCTCGCGCGGCGGCCTCGTTGAGGATGCGGTCTATGACGACGTCTGCATCCGCAACTCGCCCAACCCCATCACCCTCGACACCGGTTACACTGCGGCCGGCACGCTCACAGCCAACTCGCCGCCCGCCATGCGCGACATCACCCTGCATGACATCCGCATCTCGGGCGGCGGCAAAATCAGCCTCAACGGCTATGACGCCGCGCATCGCATCGCCGCCGCTCTCGACGGTGTCCAGATCACCGACGACGAAAAGTACACTTACGATCTGCACCACGCCGATCTGACCCTCGGCCCCGGCCCCACCAACCTGCAATTTCCCGCGGGCGAGGATTCCACCGTGCAGGGAACTCCTTCCGAAGCCACACCGCGCTCCTGCGATGACAAGTTTGTCCCCTTTCCGCAATAAATCGGCCGGATCGATCACCACGAGATGGCGCCTCGCTGTCCCACCTGCAAGGCGTTTCGGAGGGACGGAGCGAAAATAGCCCAGGATGGAGTTCGCCGCGGCGAACGGAATCCTGGGAGGTGCTCTTCGCGCAGCCGCACCCGCGGATCGACGGCCAGCGTGCGCTGCGCCGGAATCCATGCCGCCACCCGTCCCATGAGCGCCATCGCCGGGGTCGCCCCGGCGAGAGGCTGGCGAAAATCGGAACGAATGGCAAAAACAACGCCGCCCTCGGCTCTTAAGTGAGTTGCAAATACCTCTTCTCCTAAGCTGCCAAGGCGAGGCTTCTTCGCCGCGGATTCGCCTCTGCCCGCCGCTTCGCTACTCCTCCCGGCGATTATGTCTTATGCTGTTAACAATTCCTTCCTGCTTCGGCAGGCCACGCGAACAATCTCATGCAGCCAATCGTTCTAGCCGTAGACGATCTTCGGGAGCAGTATCTCAGGGAGATGGCGCTCGTGCGCCAGACCTGCGAGCGCACCGGGGACGGTACTGCGGCCATCCGCCGCCGCTCCGCCGTGGTGGACCGTATCCTGATTGAAATGTGGCGCAGAGCCTTCTCCGGCCTGCCCTCGCTCAATATTTCCATGCTGGCCCTCGGCGGCTACGGCCGCAAGGATCTTTTCCCGTATTCCGATATTGACGTTCTCTTTGCCTTCGCCGACGAAAAAACCGAAGAACATTCCCGCGAAGCCGTCCGCGCCATTATCCAGGGCATGTGGGACATCGGCCTCCGCGCCAGCCCCAGCTCCCGCACCGTGAAAGAAGCTGGCCGTTTCGACCCCGACAACCTCGAATTCACCCTCGCCACCCTCGATCGCCGCTTCCTTGCCGGGCAGTTTCCCCTCTACCAGCAGCTTCACCAGGTCAGTTTCCCCGGTCTCGTCCTGAGCGAGTGGAACACCATCACCCAAAAGCTGAGCGAGATTGTCCGCGCCCGCCACGCCAAGTACGGCAACACCATCTTCCACCTCGAGCCCAACCTGAAGGAGTGTCCCGGCGGCCTGCGCGACTACCACCTCGCCGTGTGGTTCGCCGTGCTCTTTCATCTCAAGGAAGCCAAGGAATGGCCTCGCCAGCGCGGCGGCGTCTTCCAGAGCGCCCGCGGCGACGCCGAGGCTGCCTTCGATTTTCTCGCCGCGGCCCGATGTTTCCTGCACTTCCGCCACGGCCGCGACGACAACACCCTCGACTGGCAGTCGCAGGACGAAGCCGCCGCCCGCTCCATCGGCCTCGAGACCCGCGGCACCGCCGACCCCTCCTATTGGATGCGCACCTACTACCGCCATGCGCGCGTCATCTTCCGCCGCGCCGCGCTCCTCATGGAGCACCTGCCCGCCCCGGTCAGCTTCTACCGCCAGTTCCGCCGCCGCCGCACGCCCATCGCCGGCACCGATTTCCTCCTCGACCAGGGCCGCATCGACATCCAGCCCGGCGCGCAATTCAACGACACTGCGGCCATCCTGCGCATCTTTTCCCTCATGGCCACGCACGGCTACACCCTCTCGCAGGCCGCCGAAGACCGCATCACCGACGCCCTCCCCGTGCTCGCTATTCACATTCCCGAGGGTCCCTACCTCTGGAACGCGCTGCGCGAAGTGCTCATCGCTCCGCACGCCGCCCACGCCCTGCGCACCATGCACGCCCTCGGCGTCCTCGAAATGCTCATCCCCGAGTTCCACGGCATCGACGCCCTGGTCATCCGCGACAGCTACCACCGCTACACCGTCGACGAGCATACCTTCCTCGCCATCGACAACGTGCACAGCCTGCGCCAGCCCGCGCACGAGTACGAGCAGCGCCTGGCGCAGCTCTTGCCTGAAGTCGACCGCCTCGACCTGTTTCTTCTCGCTCTTCTGCTTCACGACACCGGCAAGGCCCGCCGCAACGGCGAGCACGCCGGCCAGAGCGTCGAGCTCGCCGACAGCTTTCTCGCCCGCCTCGACTTCGACGCCGAGGAGCGCGAGTCCATCCTCAAGCTCATCCGCCTCCATCTCGAGATGTCCTCGGCCATGCGCCGCGACATCTTCGATCACGAAAACGTGCGCGGCTTCGCCGAGAAGATCGGCAGCCCGCAGCTGCTGAAGATGCTCACCCTGATGACCTTCGCCGACATCAAGGCTGTCAACCCCGACGCGCTCACCCCGTGGAAGGCCGAAAACCTCTGGCAGTTCTATATGTCCACGGCCAACTTCATGGACCGCTCCGTCGACGAAGCCCGCTATCACGCCGCCATCGATCCCACACTGCTCAATCGCATCCGCTCCATGGTCCCCTCCGTCCAGTACGACAACCTGAAGCAGTTCCTCGAGGGGCTGCCGCAGCGCTACCTGCAAACCCGCCTGCCCGAGCAGATTCGCAGCCACTTTCAGATGGCGCTCAATCTCGAGAAGGACCCCGTCCAGCTCGACCTGCGGCCCAATCGCCAGCTCTACGACCTCACCGTCATCACGCGCGACCGCTCCCGCCTCTTCGCCGATGTGGCCGGCGCGCTCGCCGCCTGGGGCATGAACATCGTCCGCGCCGGCGCTTTTTCCAACGACGCCGGCGTCATCGTCGACAGCTTCCACTTCACTGACGCCTTTCACACCCTCGAGCTCAACCCCACCGAGCGGGACCGCTTTCTTCAGAACATGCACGACGTGGTCGCGCAAAAAACCTCGGTCCAGCAGCTCCTCGAAGCCCGCCGCCACCTGAACCACCCCGCCAATGTCAAGGTAGAAGTGGCTACCCGCCTCGAATTCGACTCCGAATCCTCCACCCACTCCACGCTTTTGCAGGTCGTCGCCCAGGATCTCCCCGGCCTTCTGCGCCAGATCGCGCTCACTCTCAGCGCCCACCAGTGCAACATCAAGGTCGCCCTCATCGACACCGAAGGCGAAACCGCCATCGATGTCTTCTATCTCACCAGCCGCGGCGAAAAGCTTCCCCCGGAGGCGCAGCGCACCCTGGGCGAAGACCTCACCAGCGCTCTCGAGGCCATGCGCGCGCCTGCCGCGTAAGCACGACACAAGCTCTGTCATCCAGAGGGACTGAGCGCGGAGCGCGAGGGAGTCGAAGGATCTGCGGTTGCTTTTTTAGGCCAGCCAACTCGCCAACTCGCTGTCTTGCTAACTCGCTGACTTGCTGGCTTGCTGCTCCCCATCCTTCTGCACCAGGTACTCATCCAGCAGCACCGCCACCAGCACCGCCGTCGGCACACTCACCAGGGCGCCGGCAACGCCTTCGAGCGCAAACCCGAACAGCAGCGCCACCAGGATGGCCAGCGCCGGCAGATCCACGCGCGTCCGCATGATCCGCGGGACAAGATACGAGTTTTCGACCTGGAGATAGACGGCAAAGAAGATGGCCACACCCAGCACGCGCCCCCAGGAATCGAGCGCGGCCACCAGCAGCGCCAGAATCAGCGAGATGGCTGCGCCCAGAACCGGAACGATGTTGAGCAGCCCCGTCACCACGCCCAGGGCGTAGGCGTAGCGCACATGCAGACACAGAAACACGATCATGCTGCTCGCTCCCAGGATGAGCATCAAGCTCACCTGCCCCAGCAGCCACTTGCCCATGCGCACGCTCGCGCGCTCGAGCGTTGCATCCAGCCGCCCGCGCTGCGCCAACGGAACGAACGAGAGAAACCACCGGTAGACGTCGTCGCCTTCGAGGATGAAATACAGAGTGAGCACAAAGCCGGTGATCACATCCACGAGCTTGCCGGCCCAGCTTCTTACCGAGACCAGCGTGTAGGCTGCTGCCTGCCCGAACGATCCTTGAATCTTTTCAATCAGCGCGCCCGGGTCCAGCCGGCCGGCAAAGGGAATGCGTTCGAGCTTGCTCAGGATCTGCGGCACCTTGGCCGGCGCCTGGACGCTCAGCTGCTCCAGGTCGTGCAGCACCGGCGGAATGGCAAGGAAGCCAAACGCCGTGAATGCGCCCGCCGCAGCCAGCAGCAGCACCAGAATTGCTTTCCCGCGGAACGGCTGCCAGCGCCCGATGCGCACGTAACCGGTGGCTCGCACGACCGGCCGGAAGACCACCGCGAACAGCGCGGAGACGTAGAGCAGCACCAGCACGTCGCGCACCAGCCACGCCACGTAACCGGCGGCGGCTAGCACAAACGCAAAAACGATCTCCCCGCGATAATCGTGCTCTTGGCTTTTGCGTTCCGTCATCCCAAGCCGTTCCTGAAAATCAAGTTCGATGCGTGTGCAAACGGAGCGAGCGCTGTTAGCTGGGCTGGCGGAGTTAGAGGCCTTAGCTGAGTTAGCAAAATTAGCGTTGTTCGCGGAGTCAGAATAATCGTCCGGCGAACCCGCCAACTTGCGAACATCCGCGCAGCGGATGCTAACTCGCCGACTCGCTGCTTTACTGGTCCCCGCTCAGAATCGAACCCACAATCCCGCCCAGCAGTCCGCCGCCCACGGCCGGGCCCACCTGCCGTGCATCGGCATGCGGCAGATATTCGCTGATCTGGTGCGCCAGCCGCGAGATGGGCAGCGTCTGCAGCCAGATCGTGCCCGGTCCGGTGAGCACCGCCAGAAAAATGCCGTCGCCGCCGAAGATCATATTCTTGATGCCTGGAACCATGGTGATCTGGAAACCCACCGTCGACTGGAACGCGCCCACGTGTCCCGGGTGCACGCGCAGCACCTCGCCGGCGGCGAGGTCCTGCCGGATCAGCTCACCTGAGAGCTCCAGCCACGCCGTCCCGTAGCCGCCCACCTTCTGCAGCAGAAATCCATCGCCTCCGAAGATGCCTGCGCCCAGCGACTGCTGGAAGCCCACACTCAACGTCACCTGCGGCGTGGCGCACAAAAAGCCGTGCCGGTGCACCAGGTACTCCGGCCCCTGGCCGAGCTCCACGGGCACAATATGTCCGGGCACCTTGGTGGCAAAGGCCACGATCCCGGGATACTGGTACGCCCGGTACTCGGTCATGAAGATGCTGCCGCCGCCGGCCACGCGCTTCAACACCCCGAACAGCCCGCCGCCTCCGCCCGCCTGCGTGTGCGTCATCATCTGGATCGACGCGGTCATCCACGACAGCTCGCCGCTCTCGGAAAACACGCTCTCGTTGGGGTCGAGCTGCACTTCAAGGACGGGCATGGTGGTGCCCTGAATCCGGGTCTGCATCGCGATCGCCTCCTCAACAGGACAGTGTACCTGCCCACCCGCGCCGAGCGCGTCGCATGAGAGCTTCGGGTCATGGTGCAGTTTGACGCCATGGCCTGGATGTAGGCCGTGTCGAAGTCCGGCCCGGAGAGCGCCTGCAGATGGTCGATCTCTTTCTGCTCTTTCTTCGACAGTCCCTTGGGCTCGCTCACGCCCAGTGCCTTGGCCGCGGGTTTCAACTGGTTGGTCAGCTCGGTATGAATCTCCGCCATCTTGGCGCTGTACCGTTCAAGAAAAGCTGCTTTTCGCTCTGCAAACAGCAGTTGCGCCTGCCCTCGCCGGCCGGGTTATTCTCAATGCAGCGCGCCCCGAATACCGGCCCGCCCGGCACGGGAATCCGGAAGGCTCGGCGCGTTGATGCCATCAAATTTTGGCGTCTTATCGACCGGAACTAGGCAAATCGGCTACCTTGGCGAGGAAGCATCGCGATTCTTTCCATGACCGGCACTCTTCAACGAATCCGCGAAGCCGTGCTCCAGGCGCTGGCCCACGACGTGATCAATACCGCCAAGGCCGCTGCTTATTCGAGCATGCTCATGCTCTTTCCAGCTCTGCTCGTCATCACCACCCTGGTTGCCCAGGTGGAAACGGGAGGCAGGATGCTGGGCGGCCTGCGCTTCATCTTCGACCAGTTTCTGCCCGCGGACATTCTCTACCTCCTCCAATCCGCGGTTTTCGAGCACCATCTTCGCTCCGTCCAGGTCATCCTCTCCGCTGCCAGCCTCAGTCTCTTTGCCGCGCTCGGCGTCATGCTCTCGTTGATGGAAGGTTTCCGCCGCGCCTACCGCCTTCCCGGCGACCAGTGGGGGTTCTGGGCGCGCCGCGCCCGCGCTCTGCTCCTGGTGCCCATCGTTCTGGTGCCGCTTTCCATCGCCTCGCTGGTGATCGTCTTCGGGCACCAGATCGAGCTGTGGATGATCGAGACGGCCGGCCACGACCTGCGCCATATCGTGCTCTTCTTCTGGCGCATGGTGCGATGGTCGATCACCATGGCCTGCAGTGTCACCGTCCTCACGGCCCTTTACCACTTCGGCACGCGCCGCACTGAGGGCTGGGTCGGCGTCCTGCCCGGAGCCATTGCCGCCACCATCGTCTGGTTCCCGGCCACGCTGGCCTTCGGCTGGTACGTTACCGGCGACGAAAACTATTCCCGCTTCTACGGTTCCTTCGCCGCCGGAATTGCCACTCTCGTCTGGCTTTACATCAGCTCCTTCACCGTCCTGATGGGGGCTGAGTTGAACGGCATGTTCTACCGCGAGCGCCAGCAACTGCGCGCCGCCCCCGAGCCTGCACCCGCGCTGGCAGCCGAGGGCTCCCATCCGGCCCGCCGCTAACGCATTTTCTGAGTAGCTGTATCCCGAAGACGGAAGGCAGAGTCGACGCGACCAACAGGGAGCGGCGACCTTACGAGGAAATGAAAAGGACACAGTAACTCAGAAAATGCCGTAGAGCCCTGCTCCACCTGCCGGCTTTCGAGGCCGATAGTCCCAAGCGGCCTCTTTCCAAGAGATTCCCACCCTTCAGCGCGATCGGGCGCCCGCGATGTCTCCCCCTCGCGCTTCCCGTTTACAATGGAAACACGGCACTTCCAGAGCGGCGCCTCTTCCGCCGTTGCTGCGGTTGACGCGGCCGTCGCAGCCATCGGGCCGGAGCCGGCAACCGCGATTCACTCGGCGCGCGGCTACTCTGGAACCGCTCTGAGCTCCTCTACCCGATCGAAACTTTTTGTGCGCGTAAGCAGCTACAGCGGATTCAGAGTTACCGTATCCGAGGCCAGTTAATCTAAGTGGCTTTTTCCTCAAGAAAAAGCCACCTTGCACGATGCGAGAAATGGCTATACGAACTCTGAAACCGCTCAAATGGAGTTGTCCCGGTGTCTTACCTCGATCTCAATCACAGGGAATCATTACCGCCCCGGCGCGCCAAGATCGTTGCCACCCTCGGTCCGGCCTCCAGCTCTGAAGACGTAATTCGTGACCTGGTCCGCACCGGCGTCGACGTGGTCCGGCTGAACTTCTCCCATGGCACTTACGAGGAAAAGCAGGCGCTCATCCAGTTGATTCGCAAAGTGAGCCGGGCCGAGCGCAGGCCGCTCTGCATCCTGGGCGATCTGCAGGGACCCAAGATTCGCACCTCCAAGCTCAAGGACCATCAGCCGGTGCAGCTCAAGGCCGGTCATCGCCTCGTGATCACGCCGCGCGACGTGCCCGGCACCGCGTCCCTCGTGGGCACCACCCTCAAGACCCTCGCTGAGAACGTGGAACAGGGCTCGCGCATTCTGCTCTCCGACGGCCTCATCGAGTTGCGCGTGCACCAGATCGACGGCTGCGACGTAGTCTGCGAGATCGTCAACGGCGGCACGCTGGGTGAAAACAAGGGCATCAATCTGCCCGGCATCGCCGTGCGCGTGCCCTCGCTTACGGAAAAAGACTCGGCCGATCTTGAGTTCGCGCTCAAAAGCGGAGTCGATGCCGTAGCCGTCTCCTTCGTGCGCACCGCGGAAGACGTGCGCCTGGTGCGCAATCGCGTCTCCGCCCTCGGCTTCGAGACCTGGATCATCGCCAAGCTCGAAAAACCCCAGGCCATCGAGCACCTCGACGACATCCTGCTCGCCTCCGACGGCATCATGGTGGCGCGCGGCGACCTGGGCGTGGAGATGCCCCCGGAAAAAGTCCCTGCCATCCAGAAGCACATCATCCGCCGCGCCGCCGAATACTCGAAGCCCGTCATCACCGCCACGCAGATGCTCGAATCGATGATCGAAAACCCGCGCCCCACGCGCGCCGAAGTCTCCGACGTGGCCAACGCCGTCTACGACGGCACGGATGCGGTGATGCTCTCGGGTGAGTCGGCCGTGGGCAAATATCCCATCGAAGCCGTCGCCATGATGGCGCGCATCGTGGCCGAGGCCGAGCAGCACATGAAGCTCGACAGCCGCCAGGAGGCGCGCGCACGCGCCGCCGGCCTCTCCATTGCCGAAACCATCTGCGAAGCCACGGCCCACGCCGCCGACGATCTCGACCTGCGCGGCATCGCGCTCTTCACTGAGTCCGGCGCCACCGCGCGCCAGCTCTCGAAATACCACCCCACCGCGCCCATCTTCGCGCTGAGCCCCGTGGATACGACCATCAACCGCCTCAATCTCCTCTGGGGCACCACGCCCATCCGTTGTCCCAAGGCAAATACGACCGAGGCGATGATCGATTGTGCCGAAACTCTGCTCGAAAAAGGCGGCCACGTGCGCCCCCGCGAAGTCATCGCCATTGTCGCCGGCACGCGCACCAAGTCCGGTTCCACCAACTTCCTTCGTCTTCACGCCATGGGCGAGCAGGATATGGAGGGCGTGCGCTTGGTCAACCCGCGCCCGGAAGAGACCGCCGCGGATTCTGAGGCCGCGCAGAAAAAGCGCGCTGCGCCAAGGAAACCCGCTCTCGAACGCAGCAAATAAACTGCCGTCGCCTACAGCGGTTTCACAGTTGCTGTATCCCGAAGCCGCAGATGCTAAGTGGCTTTTTCATCAAGAAAAAGCCACCTTCCGCAACTGTGAAATATGGCTACATGTACTGTGGAACCGCGCTAAGGCCGATTCGCGCGCCGACACCCGCTCGGTTATTTGCCGATCTCGGGCACAGACAAACCGCGGCAGATCTTTCTTGCCAGCAAGTCGGGAACCTCAGTGTGGCGTGGCACGGCTTCCATCTGTCCGGTCTTGGGATTCGACCACAAGGAATGTGCCCCGCCTTCGCGCTTCAGATAACAACCATGCAGGCGCAGATGGCGCAGAAGCGACTCCCGCTTCACCGGATGGTGACCGTCTCGCGCAGCGCGTCGGCCGGTGCTCCCCGGAGGCCGTCTTCACGTCGATCCTCAAGGATCAGCTGAATCGCCGCTCCCAGGCTTTCCCGGCATTCCTCGAGGGTTCGTCCTTGGCCGTTTGCTCCCGGAATCTCCGGCGACCACGCGACGAACCAATCGCCATCCCGTTCGATCACGGCCGTGAATTCGTTACGCATGGGATGAGTATAGAACGAAATAGCTGCTTCAGGATGGGGGAGAATCAACTTGCCGGCTGCCCCACCCTAATGCGTCTTGTACGTTTAGAGTGCGAAAGCAACTAAC
>JASHUF010000376.1 GCA_030040175.1 Acidobacteriaceae bacterium | reverse complement strand
CTTTAAGATCGCCAGCGCGGAGTTGGCCTTCACCGCGTAACAGATCAGGTGGTCGCGGCCGGCCAGCGCGCAATCGAACAGTGCGAACCGCTCCGCAATCTGATCCGCCGAATACACGTAGAGGGGTGTTCCGTAAAGCCGCGCCAGCCGCTCGAGCGGCACTCTGCCGCAATGCAGCGCGCTTCCGGGGCTTGGGTGGTGGAATGGGCGCGAAGAAGTCTGTTCCGGCACGGATGCGTGTCCACGAGCGAAAGGATACTTCCAGCGTACCGTATCGGCCCGGCTGGCCGGCCTGCGGGTAGTGGGTCAGTTTGAATTCGCTTTGAAAAGGCACGGCCCCACAGCATGCTGAAAAAACTCTGGCGAGGGGCCTTGTAACCAGGGCACGGCTTTAGCCGGGCCATAAAACGGCGCAAAATCAACGGGGCTTCAGCCCCTGAGGGATGGTTCTTTTAAACTGACCCACTACCGGCCTGCGCGAACCGGGATATCCGCGGCGGCTTCTGAGCGCGCCGTTACAATGCTCTCATGATGGCAGCGGCGCAGGTGGACATGGTGGGCGTGGGCCTTAACGCCACTGATACGGTCATTCCCCTCGCCGCCTATCCCGGGCGCGGCTCGAAGGTCGAGTACGGGGAGCGCTCGGTCATGCCCGGCGGTCAGGTGGCTTCAACCGTCGTCGCCTGCCAGACCTGGGGCCTGCGTTCCCGCTACGTGGGCAAGCTGGGCGACGATGACGCCGCCCGCCTGCACCAGGCAGCCTTTGACCGCGTGGGCGCCGAGGCGCGCATCGTCACCGTTCCCGGCGCGGCCAGCCTGCACAACTTCATCATGGTGGACGCGGGCGGCGAGCGCACCGTGATCTGCCAGCGCGACGAGCGCATGGTGCTGCGGCCGGAAGAGCTGCGCCGCGAGTGGATCGCGACCGCGCGCGTGCTGCATCTGGACGGCCACGACACCGCCGCGGCTACGCAGGCGGCCGTCTGGGCCCGCCAGGCAGGCATTCCCGTAGTCGCCGATCTCGATGATCTCTATCCCGGCGTCGAGGAGCTCGTCGCCCACATCGACTACCTGATCGTCAACAAGGATTTCTCCCGCCGCCTGATGGACGAAACCGATCTCGAACGCGCGCTGCGCCGCATGCAGTCGCGCTACGGATGCCGCCTGAGCGCCGCCACGCTGGGCAAGGACGGCGTGCTGGCCTGGGACGGGAAGCAGTTCCTGCACAGTGCTGCTTACCGTGTGCCAGTGGTCGACACCACCGGCGCAGGCGACATCTTTCGCGCCGGCTTCATTTATGGATTGCTCAACGATTGGCCGCTCGAGCAGCAACTCGATTTCTCCTGCGCCGCTGCGGCCATGAACTGCATGGCCGCGGGCGCGCGCGGCGGCATCCGGCCCCTCCGCGCAATCGAAGAGCTGAGGACGAGCTGTCCCCGCTATCGGACGAACTGCGGCATCCGGCTCGCGCCGGGCTGAGCGGCGCACGCAGGGCTCTTCCCCTCTGCATGGTCACCCTGCATCGGCCGCCGGGCGTTCCCGCGGCACACGTGCCGCCGCGCGAGTAGCCGCTTCCGGTCCGGCACCGTTCCGGCCCGCTGCCGCCTTAAACCAGAATGTCGATCCGCGCCGTTAAGTTGTTCTCCGCCGAGACAATACTGTTGCCGGTAGCCACGGCTCCCGAAAGATTGCCGTCCTCGGCGACATACTCGCCGTTGGAATAGGTAACGTCGGCCACGTAGGTTTTCCCGGCGACGGTCGTCGAGAATCCGACGTCGACGACCAGTTCGTTCACTGTCTGCGCCGTCAACCTCGCCGCAGACAGAACTGAGGCTATGCTTCCCATAGGACCTCCCCGGTTGAAACGGGTATCGTTGAAACGGGTGTCGTTGATGCAGATACGAAGCTTGCCCGGCGTACCTATCGGCAGGCGGGAAGAAAACTTGAGCCGCTTGGGAAATTTTTTTTGGGGGGCCTACGCTGCGCCATTCTCAGGAACGCGTCCCGGAGGGACGCTGGGAAAATAGCCCAGGATGGAGTTCGCCGAAGCGAACGGAATCCTGGGAACAGCGCACAAAAGCGCATTCCAGCCCCGTAGGGGCGATGGAACCCGCGCCACGAGACTCCGACTTCACGATCCGTTCAACTCCATCGCGCAAAGCCCTCGACCCCGGCGATTTCTTTCCTGAGGGATTAAAATTACTTTAGCGGCCCAGTTTCCCGTCCGTCTTCGCACCCGCCGCTTCACGGAGATTTGACCCATGCCCCTGATCAAGACCTCGAATCCGGCTCTTGGCCGGAACACGTTCCAAAACCTGCAGTACGGAGGCACGATCGACGCCTCTGCGCGCATGACCCTGAGTGGAACGATCAACAAAACCGGCATCCTGTTGCTGTGCGCTCTGGCTACCGCTGCCTGGACGTGGAGCTCTTTCACCGCGACGCACAATCCGGCCGACATCGCCGGCCGGCTCACGGTCGGCGCCTTCGGCGGACTGATCCTCGCTTTCGTGACTGCGTTCAAGAAGGAATGGGCCCCGGTCACGGCGCCCATCTACGCGGCCCTCGAGGGCCTGGTGCTCGGCGGCATCTCGGCCTTCCTCAATCTCCGCTATCCCGGCATCGCCATCCAAGCCGTGAGCCTCACCTTCGGCACCCTCTTCGTGATGCTGTTTCTCTATCGCACCGGCGTCATCAAAGTGACGCGCAAGTTCATGATCGGCGTGGTCGCGGCCACGGGCGGCATCATGCTCTTTTATTTCGCCGAGATGCTGCTCAGCTTCTTCGGCATCCAGTTTGTCTCCATCAACAGCGGCAGCCCCATCGGCATTCTCTTCAGCCTGATCATCGTGGGCATTGCGGCGCTGAACCTCGTGCTCGACTTTAACTTTATCGAGCAGGGCGTTGCCTACGGTGCGCCCAAGTACATGGAGTGGTACGGCGCTTTCGGCATCATGGTCACGCTGGTGTGGCTCTACCTGGAAATTCTGCGCCTGCTGGCCAAGATGAACTCCCGCCGCTAAAACGCAGCCCGAAAAACCGGCCTGAGCCGTTT
>JASHUF010000375.1 GCA_030040175.1 Acidobacteriaceae bacterium | reverse complement strand
ATGTTGAGCACCTCCACATGGTGCAGGTGAGCCACCTTGTTCAGGTTGAAGTCGTTGGTCACCACCTTGGCTTCCCACTTCTTGGCCAGCTCCAGCAGCTTCAGATCCACCTCGTGGATGGAAGGAAAATCGTCGGGCACGATCTGCACCTGCAGGCTCGCGTTCGCCTGCATCCGCTGCAGCATGTCCAGGCCGCGGCGGCCTCTTTGTCTCTTGGAGCCGTCGGTCGAGTCGGCCACCACCTGCAGCTCGCGCAACACGAACTCCGGCACCACCAGCATCCCGTCGATAAAGCCGGCCTCGGCAATGTCGGCGATGCGGCCGTCGATGATCACGCTCGTGTCCAGCACCTTGGCGCTGCGCCGCGCCGACCGGTCGCCGGCAAAAACCGTGCCCAGCGCCGCCGGGTTGAGCAGGTCGCCCTTGCTCGCGCCCACCAGGAGCCCCACATACGTCATCAGCAGCAGAACGAAGATCTGCAGCGCCGCCGCGTTTGCGCTCTGGAGCGGAGCCGAGCGCAGCACCAGGCAGAACAGCGCCGCCCCCGCGATGCCGAGCAGGCTGCCGGCCACCGCGCCGATCAGCCGCTTCAGGCTCAGCGCCCGCACGCGCAGCTCGAAGACAATCACCGCCAGCGCCGCCAGCGCGCCCGCGGCCGCACCCAGCCAGCCATTCCCCACCCCGAACGGGCGGAGAAAGTAACAAACCCCGGCAAGAATAATTACAAAGAGAACCCGCAACAGGATGAGATCCATAAGGCCAACTTCCGCCGGCGCGGGAAAATATGCGCCGGCTTGGTCACAACTGGCGAGTATGCCCACGGCTTCATGCCATCGTCAAGGGGAAAGGAAAACAGGTTTCAGGGGTCAGATTTCAGGTTTCAGGGATCAGGGAACGGAAGAACCTCGGCCGCAACCATCGAGCGCTTTGCATTTTTGCCGGAAGCATCGAACCGTTTCCGCGCAGAGAGCAGCGACCGTCAGAATCTTTCAGTGAACGGCGCATGATCCCCGATCGCCGATCTCCGCACCCCGACCCCTGACCCCTGAAACCTGCTCCCTGCCTTCACGACGCCGCCGCCAGCGCCTGCGGCACCTGCGCGGCGCGCAGCGAGCCTTTGCGCGGCCCGCGCTTGCGCGCGCTCATGATCTTGATGCGCTCCAGCAGCTCCGTCGAAGTACAGTTCTTCTTGGCCAGCATGGCGTCGGCCACGTGAATTTCGCCCGGCGCCGGCTGCGCATCGCCCAGCAGGATCATGGGCACATGGGCCGCGATCTTCTTGAGCCGCTGCACCAGCTGGTCTCCGCTCATCTGCGGCAGGTTCATCTCCGTCAGCACCAGGTCCACCTGCATGGAGCCGAAGGCGCCGATCGCCTCCTGCCCGGTCGTCGCCGGTACCACCTTGTATCCGTTCGTCGTCAGGGTGAACTTGAGGACGGACAGCTCATGTTCGTTTCCATTTACGCAAAGAATGATTTTTTTCGGGCGCATGTGCTGGCCTTCGCTCCTTGCCTTTTTTGAATTCGTCTAGCTCTCTCCGCCGCGCGCAGCAGATCCCCCTTCCGCTCGCACGAGCGGATGCGCAGACTGCTTTGCGATGCTGGCAACCAAAGCGAACGCCCGCCCGCCGCACGGTTGTGCCCCTGGATGCCGCGCGCTCCAGCGTATCGCGGCTCCCGGCACACGATCCCGCGGTCGACCGGCCCGCGTTCGCGATCAATGTTTCCGTGCTCGTGATACGCAGGTCAACCGGTAAGGACCGGTTCACTTTTGCCTCAATGAGAGCCAAGACTACGACGACTGCCGTGCGCTGCAAAGAGAGAAAGGCAGGCGAAAGACTCCCTGAAAATCAGCCTGTAACAAGTGGAAATCGTCTACGCGAAACATGGATCGCCACTTGGGATGATGAATTTCTGTTGAAAGCATGTGCATCAAGGCTGGAAAAGCCGGCCCTTTGCAACAAGAACAGTGCTCCCGCCTACGCGCACGTCGGTCACCCTGCCGTCAAGGCTCCGCGCGCTTAGCAAAATCAGGCTCGGGCGCCCCATCTCCACGCCCTGCATCACGCGAATCGACTGGCCTGAAGCAACTGCGCCGCGCGCCACCAGGTAGCTGATCGCGCAGCCCGCCGCCGATCCCGTCGCCGGGTCTTCGCCATTATAAAACTGCATGCGCGCGCGCCAGCACTGCTGCGCCGGGCTCTGATCCTTGACCGGCTCCGGGGCGAGGGCATAGAACCACCGCGCCTCGCGTTCGCGCAGCCACGGCGTCGTCGCTTCGTGATTCACCTTCAGCCGCGAGAGCGCCTCCAGCGATTGGAGCGTCACCATGGCAAACGCCGTGCCCGTGGACACCACCTGCGGCGGCAGCGCCGGATCGAGGTCTCCGCTCTTCAATCCCGCGAGCCGCGCCACCTCCCCGGCATCGAGCTCGGCGCCGAACTCGGGATCCCGCTGCGTCATCTCGCCGCGCACTGCGCCCTCGTCGCTTGCGCTTGAAAAGCGCACCGGCACCGTGCCCACGTTCAGCTTGAGCTTCACCGTGTCGCCCGCGCACGCCTCCGGCGCCGTCAGCTTGAGCACGCTGGCCGTGCCCAGCGCCGGGTGCCCGGCAAAGTTCAGCTCCTCCTGCGTGGTGAAGATGCGCACGCGCACGCCTTCGCGCCGCTCGGCCTCCGCCGGCCCGCGCTCCACGAACGTCGTCTCGGAAAGATTGAACTCGCGCGCAATCGCCTGCATGCGCTCCGTCGCGAGACCCGCCGTGTTCATCACCACGGCCAGCGGATTGCCCTTGAGCGCCTCGCTGGTAAACACGTCGACGATGAAATAATCCAGTCCCACTCCGCCGTCCCCCCTTGCG
>JASHUF010000374.1 GCA_030040175.1 Acidobacteriaceae bacterium | reverse complement strand
CAAGAATCCGAAGATTGAAAAAGCGGTGATCCGCTGGCCTTCGGGCACCGTGCAAACGCTCGACAATCTTGCGCCCGATCGCCTCTACACTGTAAAGGAGCCGGCATGAGCCAGCCCAAGGCGCAAACACGTTCAGCGGAACCTCAGGCTGAAGCCCAGCCGCAGTTAAAGCGGGGTCTGTCTGTGCCCGGCTGGGTCAATCCCTTTCTTCCACCGATCTTCATCACGCTGATTCTTCTCGCCGGCAATTTGTCTTTTGGAATTCTTGAAAGTTACTCCAAAACTCTGCTTGCCATTGGCACTGCTATCGGAGTGGAGATGGTGCTGGGGCGGATCTTTCTGCGCAAGTGGCCGCACCCGGCGAGCTCTTACATTACCGGCATCAGCGTGGGCATTCTGCTTCGCTCGCCGGCTTTGTGGCCTTACGCATTGTGCAGCGCGCTCTCGATCACCTCAAAATACGCTTTGCGCGTGCGTGGACGTCACATCTGGAATCCGTCGAACTTCGGCATCTGCGCCATGCTCATTCTGGCATCGCAGGCCGTGGCCTCGCTCAGCATTCAATGGGGCAACAACCTGGCTTCGCTGATTGTCATCTGGGTCCTTGGCTCGGTGATTGTGTGGCGCGCCAAACGCTTCCATGTCACGTTTACCTACGTGGTGTGCTTTATCGCACTCTCGTTCCTGCGCGCGCACATCACCGGGGACCCCTGGCAGTCGGAGATTTCGCCCATCACCGGCCCCATGTATCAGCTCTTTATGTTCTTCATGATCACCGATCCGAAGACGACCGTACGTTCACGTCCGGGCCGCTGCATTGTGGCTGTCGCCGTTGCGGTGCTCGAATTCTTTTTCCGCCTCGACAGCAGTATTTACGCTCCTCTCTATGCGCTCTTCTGGGTCGGCCCTGCGGCGCTCCTGATCCAGATGATGATTGACTCACGCCGGGCTCGCGCCGCAAAGGCGCCCGCGACTTCCGGCCCGGAAGCCGTGCAGATCTAGCCCGCTCATGACTCACATTGCCTTTCGTCGACTCAGTGCGCGCTCGCCCCGCTCCGCAGTCGCAGTGACCCTGGCTGCACTCGCAATCTGGGGCTGCAAGTCAAAGCCTGCGTCGCCGCGTGAACCAATCGGCGGCGCGCATCCGGCGTCCTCTCCAGTAACAACGGGCAGCAGGTTGCAAGAGGCGGCGCAACGGCCCTCCGGTCCCGTTACTTTCACTGACGTGACCGAACAGGCGGGCATTCACTTCAAGCACAACAACGGCGCGTACGGCGCCAAACTCTTGCCTGAGACCATGGGCAGCGGGGTGTGCATTCTTGATTACGACAACGATGGCTGGCCCGACATCTTTTTCGTTAACTCCATGGACTGGCCCGGGCATGCAAAAGACCCATCGTATCCCGCGCTCTATCACAACAACCACGACGGCACGTTTACCGACGTGACGCGCCAGGCGGGGCTCGACGTGCAGATGTACGGCATGGGGTGCGCGGTGGGCGACTTCGACAATGACGGCTACGACGACATTTACGTCACGGCCATCGGCGGCAGTCACCTCTTTCGCAATTTGCACAATGGCACATTCGCTGACGTTACCGCAAAGGCCGGCCTCGCCGACTCCGGCTTTCCCACCGGCGCCGCGTGGTTGGACTACGACCACGACGGCAAGCTCGATCTTTTCGTCGCGCATTACGTCAAGTGGTCGCAGCAAACCGACCAGTTCTGCTCGCTCGACGGAACGCACAAGTCCTATTGCACCCCCGAGGCCTATAAAGGCGAGAGCTCCCGGCTGTTTCACAATCTGGGCAATGGGCAATTTGAAGATGTAACCAAACAGGCGGGGCTCTACGATCCCACGGGCAAATCTCTCGGCGTAGCTCTGCTCGATTACGACAACGATGGCTGGCTCGATCTCTTCGTCTCCAACGACACACAGCCCAACAAGCTGTATCGCAACAATCGCAACGGCACGTTTTCCGAGGTGGGCCTCGCTGCCGGAGTTGCCTTCAGCGACGCAGGCCGCGCGCGGGCCGGCATGGGCACCGATGCCGGCGACTACGACCACTCGGGCCGGCAGAGCCTAGTGATCGGCAACTTTACCGATGAAGGCATGTCGCTCTACCACAACGAGGGCTCGGGTCTTTTTACGGATGAGTCGGAGAGTGCGGGAATTGCCGGACCGTCGGCGCTGTCGCTTACATTCGGCTGCTTCTTCTTCGACTACGACCTCGACGGCCGCCTGGATATCTTTGCCGCCAACGGGCACGTCGCGGACGACATCGGCGTGGTGCGTCCCAACTTGCACTATGCCGAGCCGCCGCTCCTCTTTCACAACTTGGGGCAAGGCAAGTTTCAAGATGTTTCTGCGGATGTGGGCGCGGCGCTGCGCCGGCCCATGGTTGCGCGCGGCGCGGCCTATGCCGACTTCGACAACGACGGCGACCTTGACCTGGTCGTGACCACCAACAACGGACCGGCCCACCTGTTCCGCAACCAAAACGGCAATCGCAATGACTTGCTGCGGTTGAAGCTCATCGGTACAAAATCGAATCGCGACGCCATCGGAGCCGGAGTCACGCTGACGGCGGCCGGCGGCATGCGGCAGTTTGCCATGGTCAAGTCCGGTTCGAGCTATCTCTCGCAGAGCGAATTCCCGCTGACCTTCGGGCTTGGGAAGCCGGGCAGCGTCCAACAGGTGAACCTCGAGATCGCGTGGCCCAGCGGCCGCAAAGAATCGCTCGCGAACGTTGCCCCGGATCAATTTGTCGTCGTCGAGGAAGGAAGAGGCATCGTTTCGGCACATCCCATCGACTTTACACCGAAGATCAAGCCGTAGCAGGGTCTTCAAGCTGCGCTGCATGCGAAGCCGCATCGCCTGAGCAGCTCCTGCACTTCATCGCGGCTGGCATGCAGTTTGGATGCGGCGGCCAACAGATCATCGGCTTCAACCGGATACCAGTTGCGGCGCTCCGGCTTGGCGAGACCGGCGATATTGATGGGTTCGATCGCCGCGGCGATATCGGCAATGAGATCTTTCTTCTCCGCTTCTGAGGGACTCTGGCGCGCACGCTCGCAGAGTCTCTCGAGCGCCGGGCCGAATTGGGGATGGGAGCAAAGAAGAAACGCGGGCGCCAGATGCGGCTTGCCGAGCCGCCGTACTGCCTCGGCAAAACTCGCGGCCGCGAAATAGAGCAGCGTGAGCGCAACAAACACGTCGAACCGGCTCATGTTTGCGTAGAGCGCACCAATCAGCCGCGCAGTTGCCAGCAGTTCGCGATCCGTTTGCACTGCATAGTTCCGGAGATGCTCCGTGAGGCATTCGCTTGCAGGGTGATTCTCCAGAATCCCGGCCAGCCGCGCGATGCCAAGCAGCGCGAGGGGAAAGCCGGTCGATAGCAACGGATCGACGAATCCCGCAGCGGAGGGCAGAAGCGCCCAGCGGTCACCTGCAATCGTTGCGCTGCGGAAGGGGAGCCGGGGCATGTGCGTGAACGGCCGCTCCGCACGGGCATTGGCAAACTGCGCGTCGAGCGCGGGGATTCGGCCGATGATCTGTTGCCACGCGGGCTCGCCGTCCGCGAAGCGCATCTGAGATGCAAATCCGTCCGTCGCTGCCACTCCGGCGCTGGTCATTCCGTTGTTGAATTGGAGGACCCAGATCCACCCTCCCTCGAAGACGTGGTGAACGGCGGCGTCATCGACAGGATACGGAGGCGTGCCATCGATGCGGCTGAAGGCTCCTTCTTCGAGCCGGCCCACGCCGGAGAAATGACTGTACAAACTTTGGGTCGCCGGGTAGCCGGGCAAAGGTTTTTCATTGAGTCGCAGCGCTCGATGAAGAAACCCGCGCGGCCCCGTGGCGTCTACGACGAAACGGGCGCGAAACTTCACGCTGTTGCCTTCGCGCTCGCCACGCAAGCGGATTTCGCTGCCGTCGTCCGCGAAATCCGCCAGGGCGACGCGGTCAAGGTAATCGACGCCGAGCTTCTGCGCCTCTTTCACCAGGAAGTGATCGAAATCGGCCCGGTACCAGTGCGTATCGCCAATCTCGTTGTGCGGGCTGGCGGCGACCAGGAGTTGATCTTTGCGCTCGCGGTCGAAGGAGTGAGAACCATCGAACGGATGATGATGAAATGTAAAACCGCGCTTGAGGCCGCAGGCAACCTCAGGATGCGCGCGCTGCCAGCTTCCCCACTTTGCCATCGGTTTGAGCGAAGGGAGGTCGTAGCGAATGCATAGCTCCTCAAAAAGCAAATTCGCCAACGGGGTGGACGACTCGCCAACGACTATGCGCGGATGCGTGCCCTTCTCGATGAGGACGACGGAGCGGCCGAGCCGGCGCGCAATCATCGCCAGAAGCGATCCCGCAAAGCCTGATCCAACGATGGCGATGTCATAGGGAGAATTCATTCGCGCTCCGTGCATGCATCGCAGGCGACGGCCGCAGGGACTGTCCCGGTAAGATTCAGCGTCCGCAGGCGCGCGATCCGCGAATCGCGGCACATCGCGCATCCCGGCCATGACTCCGCGTCCCACAAATCCACAAACACGCGCTCCCGGTTCGACGCAACGGCCTGCTCCGCTGCCCGTTCCAGCGTTCGCAACGCCGGAGGCGCAAAATCGCCGCTGGCAGCGAGTGTTTCCAGAGCGCCATTGCCGCCGCGCGTGGGGAGCAAAGTCGCCGCTGTCGCTCCGCACTCAAAAGCGAACGCAAGCGAGCGCGCGGCCCACTCCACCGCATCCTCTTCACGCATGAAGGGCGGCTTGACAAGGATGAACGCGCGCAGATCGATCCCGTTGCCGCGAAGAAATCGTGCCGCCGAGGCAAACATATCCGGCGTCATGCGTTTGTTGAGCCGCGGAAGTATTTCAGGGTGAATCGTCTCGAGACCCATGGCGACTTCCAGCCGCCCGTGAAGCAGATCTCTGAAGCGGAGGCAGGCATCACCCACGAGCGCGGGATGGCATTCGACAAGGACGCGCGCGAACGCGCGAAGACGCTGCGCAATTGCCGCGTGGTCCTGCGGAGGGATCGCGCGGGAATCAAAGAAACTGCCGCTGTTGTAGAGCTTGATCTGGCGCGCTGCGGGCAAACGCTTGAGGGCAAAGTCAATCTGTTGGGGAATGGCGCCCGCAGGCACGCTTTCTGTGAGCGTGTTTCGCCACAGATCGCACATCAGGCAACGCCAGGGACACTCGCGATTAGTGAGAAGGACCGTCGCCGTCGGCACAATTTCGCCGGAGCCGGTGCGCTCGTCTTCAACAAAGAAGGCGTAGGGACGCCTCGAATCAAGCGAGTTCCGTTCGCCGCGCCGGGCAACAATCCAGGCATCGCGCGCGCCGGCGCCCTCGGGATACACAGATGGCAGAGAAGGCATCACTGGTAAAGCGCGAAGAATCGATTGCGGTACTCCGCTTCGCGGTAGGGCATGCGCTTGCGCAGCGAATCTTCAGAGAGCGCGCCATGCTGGAAGCGCCGTTTGGTGAACACCGGCATCTTCAACCCGGTTACCGCTTCGACTCCGCGACGAACCACATCGCCTTTCAAGGCGTAGAGCCGCTCCACGTCGTATCCGGTCAGTTCTTCAAAAGGGATTGCCGTGGCCACTGCGATCACGTTCGGCATGGTGTAGGGGCTGAACCCGCTGAACCCGTAGTGGCGGGCCGTGGCGTAGGTACGCACGTACGAGCGGCTGAGACCGCCGCTATAGGTGAGCGAGTGCTTGATCTTGCCTACGCCCCAGCCCTCCTGGTACAGCATGGGATTATGAATCACGCTGCGGATGGTGAGTTCCGGATTTGCCTCAATGGGATAGTCCTTGAGATTTTCGTCGCCGCCGTCTCCGTCGATCAGGTAGCGCCAACCGGGATAGCGGGCACGGATCCCCTTGGCGAGCACCAGCGCCATCGCCGCCGATTCGATATCGAGTGCCTTGTAGTCCTCCACCACGCGGATGGTTTCGCTGACATCGATTGCCGACGCATCGCTTTCGATGGGATCGAGAAACAGCGATAACCCGAGCGGCTCGAGAAATGCACGCGCCTGGCGGAGATCGGGGCCGTCCCCGAGATCGAGTATGAAGGCCTTGAGCCGGCCCGGGCTCATGCCCAGCTTGCGCATGACATGGTAAGTAACGAGGAATACGCTGCCGCTATCGATGCCGCCGGAGAAGCAGATGCCGATCGGCGCATCGCCAGGAATGGACCGAAGCCACTGGGCAATCTCTTCGGCGAGGGCGGAGATGTAGGTCTTGCCAATCACGTCGAGATCTGCGGGCAAGGTGCCGGGAGCGGGCGTGAAGAAGCGCTCATATACGGGATCGGGATCGGGGCAACCGACCAACTGCAGCTCGACTACATAATGCGCCGGCACCATGCGCGTGTAATTGGGCCGGAACTGATCGCCAAGCCCCTCGCCCTTGAGCCATTCGCAGATGCTGTCGATGCGGTCAGACACAACCAGCGCCGGGCCTTCCTTGCGCTTGGCCAGGAAATAGCGCAGCGGCCGGTCGAGCGAGCGCGCCATCCTCACTGTCCGTCCGCGCTTGGCAATCAATGCGAACGAGCCGCGAATGCGGTTCACGCGCTCTGCGGGACCATCCAGCACCAGCGCACGCGCCTCTTCCGCGCTCATGCCGTAGAGGTGGTTCAGCGTGGCGTCGGTAAGGTCGATCACGCGCTCAATCTGCTCGTACACATCGACAAGCATAGCACTCCATCTGAAGGCTCGCGACAACACATATTGCCGCCGGAGAATCGACGAAGGCAGTTCCCTAGATATGTTCCCGGGAACTCGCCGCAGGCCCCGCCGGAGTCATTTCCTGCCCGGCTTGGTCGAGGTCGAGCAAGTGCTGCGACGGCAGCCCAAAAGCGTTCACGATGCGGTTGAAAGCAGCAAACAGAGCCGCAATATGAATGGCTTCAGCGATCTGCGGCTCGCTCCAGCCGGCTTGCATCAAGCTCTCGACGTCGTTGCGGCTCACGGTGTGAGAGGCATGCGTGATCTTGTCGACAAAACCAAGCAGAGCGGTTTCCTTTGCGGCGAAGGCTGCCGAATGCGCATTGCAGGCTTGGATGGCGGTAAGTTGTTCAGCCGAACCTCCAAGCATGCGCAGAAAATATCCGTGGCTGTCAGCGCAGTAAGGGCACGCGTTGCCGGCCGAAACCCATGCCGCGATCATCTCCTTGTGCCGGCGTGTCAGCAGACCATCGACGAAGAGCAAATTCTCCGCCAGGCCCAGCATGTGCCGCAGCAAGGGCGGATGGGTGGCAAAGCATTTCAAAATCCCGGGAACCGTGGTCCTGCCGAAATGCGACCGGTAGCGATCATAGAGCTCCGCCACTTCGGCGCCGGCATCGGCCTCCTCTACAACGTGCATGTTGACAGCGGAAGGCTGCGCGGGGGCAACGTTTCCGGTGAAATTTTCGTCAGTCATACTTCGGTCCTGGCCGATCTCAGCGCCAGTCTACTCCTCAATGCTCGATGCGCGCGGCGAACTGGGAGCGCGACCCTCCCGCATTGCCTTTTCACGGCAGTTCTCAAAAAGGCGGAACGGCCGCGTATCTCCGCTTCGAGCCCGATCGCGAACCGCTTGGCGGCACTTAGAAGTAGAACTTCCCGGCGAGTTGAACGGCCCGCGCGGGCTGCGGATCGCCCCCGGCGTTGACAGGCTGGTCTACTGAAGTGATCACCCCGAAGGGCGATTGTCCCGGCTGGGCGGACGCGCCCGGGGGTAAGTTTGTGAGGCCAAAATTAGCGATCGGATTGGCGAAATTCGCATGATTGAATGCGTTGTACGCTTCCAGACGCACTTGCACATAGCGAGGGCTTTCAAAACCTCCC
>JASHUF010000373.1 GCA_030040175.1 Acidobacteriaceae bacterium | reverse complement strand
CTTCACCGGCGACGGCGCGCGCCAGGATGCCGACGGCTGCTTCTGGCTCATGGGCCGCGTGGACGACGTAATCAACGTGAGCGGCCATCGCCTTGGCACCATGGAAGTCGAGTCCGCGCTGGTGGCGCATCCCAAAGTAGCGGAGGCCGCGGTGGTCGGCCGCCCCGACGAGCTCAAGGGCCAGGCCATCGCCGCTTTCGTCACCCTCGAGAGCGGCAATCCGCCTTCGAACGAGTTGAAAGAGGAACTGCGCACGTGGGTCGCCAAAGAGATCGGCTCGCTGGCGCGGCCTGACGATATCCGCTTCACCGACGCGCTGCCCAAAACCCGCTCCGGCAAAATCATGCGCCGCCTGCTGCGCGAGCTGGCCACGCACGGCGAGGTGAAGGGCGACGTGACCACGCTCGAAGACTTCACCGTGATCGCCAAGCTGCGCGAGGCCGAAGAGGGATAAACACTGTAGCATTTGGTTCTCCCAGGGGGGCTCACCAACCCGAGCCCCATGGAGACTGGGAAATGGTATTGACGGGTATTGACTTGGAGCAAAGAATCGACGGATAATCAGACATCACCCACCTGCGGCGTGCCGCAGGCTCAAAGGCCGCTCGTGAGCAATCATGGCGGCTTTTGCTTTGTTAGGCCCAATGCGAACGAACGTCTATATCGACGGATTCAATCTGTATTATCGGCTTCTAAAGAGCAATCCCCCTTTCAAATGGCTCGATCTCAAGTCGCTGTCGATCGCGATCCTTGGCCCTCAAAACCAAGTCCAAAGAATCCGCTACTACACTGCAAGGGTTTCCGGGCGATTTGATCCGCTCGCGCCGGCCCGTCAGCAGATCTATCTCGATGCTCTACGCAGTGTCCCGGAGATCTCTATCCATCTCGGCAGTTTTCTCATAAGCAAACCCTGGGCTGGACTCGTTCATCCTCCGCAACTACGTGGAGGATTAATACCAGCGTTCATGCCGCCCTTCCCGGCGGTTGCCAAAGTTTGGAAAACGGAAGAAAAAGGCAGCGATGTAAACCTCGCCAGCCACCTGATATTCGATGCCTTCCGTGGGGACTTTGAAGTTGCAGCAGTTCTCTCGAACGATACAGATCTAGTGGAACCAATTCGCATCGTTACTCGCGAGCTCGGGCTTCCCGTCGGGCTACTTTGCCCTGTGGCCGTCCCCGCAACCGGCCTCGCAAATGTCGCAAGTTTCGTGCGGCATATCCGCAATCAGCACCTCGCTGCATCGCAGTTCCCTGATTCAATACCGGGTACGTCCGTCAACAGGCCACCATCGTGGCGTTAGGCCGCAAGTTGGGAACTGTGCGAGTTTCAGCGGACCATCTGGCCGACACAGTTCGTTACTCTGAGCTTATGGAGCTTCCAGTTCAACCGCTGCAGGGCCGCTTCGTGCGCCTCGAGCCGTTTGCGCCCGCCCTCAGGGAAGAGGTGCGCGCCGCCGTCGATTGCGACCCGGAAACATGGCAGATCATGGCCGCCTGCGCCTTCGGCGACCGCTTCGAGGAGTTCTGGTCGACGGCCTGCGCCGCGCCGCCATCGGAGCGCATGCCCTACGCCATCCGCAGGCTCGCCGATGGGCGCGTGGTGGGCATGTCGTCGTTTTATCTCCACTCGGCAAGCCAGGGCGGCGTTGAGATCGGCAGCTCCTTTCTGCATCCTGAAGCACGCGGCGGTCCGGTCAATCCCGAGTCCAAGCTGCTCATGCTCGAGCATGCATTCGCCGCCGGCGCCGTGCGCGTGCAGTTCCGCGTGGACACGCGCAACCTGCGCAGCCAGGCCGCGGTGGCCAAACTGGGCGCGGTGCGCGAAGGCATTCTGCGCCGCGACCGGCTGACCTGGAACGGCTACCTCCGCGACACGGCATTCTTCTCCATCCTCGACCGCGAGTGGCCCGCGGTAAAGCGGCGCTTGGAAAAGCGTCTCGCAGGGTTTGGGGCATCCGGCACAACTTCCAACTGAGCGTGCAAGATTTTTCCGCGGGTCTGCAGCCCGGTTCAGAGGTAAAATCCAGGGCACGGAGTCCATTCCATGGCTGCGAGCGGAACCCTCGTCTCCGTCGAAGAGTACTTGCGGACCGTTACCGATCCGGACTGCGAGTTCGTGCGCGGCGTCCTGGAGGAACGTGCCGGGGGAGAATACGATCATTCGACCTGGCAAACGATTCTGGCTGCTTTTTTTAACGCCTTGCCCTTGGAGTGGGGCATCAAAGCGCGGACCGAATTGCGCGTTCAAGTCGCGCCGGATAACTTCCGCGTTCCAGACATAACTCTCCTCGGCCGCAGCGCTCCTCGCGAGCAGATCATTACGCATCCACCGGTCGCTGTCTTCGAAATTCTTTCGCCGGAAGATTCGATGACGCGCATGCTCGAGAAACTTGCCGACTACGAGCAAATGGGCATCGGCGCCATCTGGCTCATCGAGCCGAAGAAGCAGCTCTGCTTCCGCTACCAGAACGGTCAACTCACTCCCGAGACGGTCCTGGAGCTGCCGGGCAGCTCGCTCACCGTTCAACTGGCTGAGATCGCCGCGCTCGCTGACTGACCCTCGCGCATCGCGTACAGATACCACCCCAGCCACGCCGGCGCGGTCCACAGATAAAACGCCGAAGGCAACTGGATCTCGCGCAACACGCCCACCAGGCAGCCGGCCGCAATGAGCCCCAGCAGCACCCACGCGCGCACGGATTTCTCGGCTGCGTATATCCCTGCCAGGATCGCGGGAAACAGCACCGCTTCATCGGTAAACCACGCATACGGCGCGCACACCACGGAGACGGCAATCACCAGCAGTCCCTCGCGCGTCCACTCCCAGCGCGCGCGCCGCGTCCAGTAAAACCACGCCGCCCACGCGCACGCCGCAGCCTCAGGCACAAACTCGATGCAGCGCGCGCCGCGATCCACCGCAAAGCGGAGACCTACGCTCACCGTGGGAATAAACACGTCCATCAGCCGCGCCGAGCGCAGCATCTCTCCGTACTGCGTCCAGATCTGCCGGTCCATTCCAAGCGTCAGCCCGCAGCAGACCGCGAGCGCCGCAACCAGCCCGCCCGGCGCGCGAAAATCTCTCCGCACCGCGGACTCGAGCAGCAGCACGAACAGCGCCGGCAGAAACAGGTGCGGCTTCAGCGCGCACAGCACCAGGGCCGCGCCCGCAAGCCATGGCCGCGTGCGGCGCCAGTAAAGAAACGCTGTCACCTCCAGCAGAAAGAAAATGCCAAGCTGGCCCGCCATCAGGCAGGCGAGCGTGGGTGGAAATCCGAACACCAGAACGTGCCAGCGGCTGCCCGGGCGCCCGTGCAGCAGCCACAAAAGCACCATGGCCAGCGCGGCGCAGCCGAGCATCAGCAGCAGCCACAGCACCAGTCCCGTCTTGGCGCTGACATAGCCGAGCGGAACGGCGAGAAAGAAGGCGACCGGCGGGCTCAGCGTGACCTTGGGAAAATCCTCTGCCATGCCCCGCGACCGCTCGAGGCGATAGATCGCGCCCACGTCGTAGGGGTTGGCTCCGTGCGCGAGCTGCTGTTCGGCCGCCCAGTACTGGATGAAATCCCGCTCGGTGGCATTCTTGTCCGTGAGGGTGACGGCGTAGACGAGCGTTACCAGACAGGCTCCGGCCGCAATGATGCAGCCCGCCGCGAAAACGCGCAGTTGTTTCCTCACTCCCCGGCTCCCGAAGACAGAAGATCCAATCCGATCGCTCCCTCGATCATACCTGCGCCCACGGCTGCGCTTGGGCGCAACCTCGCGAGCCGGGCGGCGCGCGCATTCCCAAGGCAAAAACGGCGGGAGCCCTGAGCGCCCGCCTCGATCGCTTGAATCCGGTCCGCGCTCAGAACCTGTACACCAGCCCGATGGTTCCGCTTGCGTTCCAGGTCCGGTGCGGCGAATAGGCCTCCTGCGGCGTGTTGTTCCTCAGCGAAAACGACGCGCCGATCCTGTCGCCGTAAGCGCGGATGGCGAAGCGCGGCCGCAGGTTCCAGGTCAAGCCGCCGCCCAATCCACCGGCAAAGGAGAGGCTCGGGGTTTCGCCCTCGCCGCCCGTGTGCTCCACGCCCATGCCGCCGTGAAAAAATCCGCTCACCGGCCCGTAGATGTCGGCATGAATTTCGGGAAACACCAGTACTTCATAAATCGAAGGGTCGCCGGGGTTGCCGAGTGTTACCGTGACCGGGGTCCCGCTGGCGGAGCTGGTGGTGGAAGTGGTGGTTCGCAACGCCAGAGGGGGCTTATAGTAATTTATCTTGCCGGCAAGGCCAAAGAAGCGGCCCCAGTCGCGGGTAAGCGCCAGGTCCACGCCCATGAGTCCGTAACGCGACTGGTTCACCTGGTTCAGACTGGAGTAGCCAAAGCCCGCATAGGCTTCGTAGCGATAACTGGGTGCGGTCTGGTCGGCCGGCGGCTGGCCCTCAGCGGGAGCCGCCTGGCTCATCGCGGTCAGCGGCATCAGCACGGCCGGAATTCCGGCCAGAAGCACACGAAACAACGTCCTCTTCAAATTCAAACTCTCCTCGATTGCCTTGCTCGTTTCCGCCTGCAGCCTGCGTGCCTCCTCGCAGGGCAGGCGCCCATCATTGCAGCGATGCTTCCCATAGACTATCCTCTTCCCCCTGTTTCTATGAAGCCCGCCCGATTCCCGCGCCTGCACCGGAACCGGGGCGCGCAAGCCGGATGCGCCGCGGAGCCGGCGTGCCCGCCACGCTGTCCGCTTCGTCTTTCACTGTGACGGCTCGTGCCGTGCGGAGGAAAGCAGCCGCGCGCGCCTTTTTCCGCGCGCGCCGGGCCGCCGCGCCGTTTGGCTGACTCCGCCCAGCTCCGCCCGGCCCTCACCCCTCATCCAGGTACCACGGAATATTGATCACAATGATGCGCCGGTTGCCGCGCAGCAGCAGCATCACCTTCAGCAGGTCGGAACGGCGATTGTGCAGCATCCCCTCCCACCAATGGCGCACCACCAGTTCCGGAATGAGCACGCACACCTTGCACGCCTCGGTTTCCTTCTCCACGCCCAGCACGTAGTCCAGGATGGGGTAAAGAATGTAGCGATACGGCGACTTCAGCGTCACCAGCTTGGGAATCGACCTGCCTGCCTGCTGGAGCGGCGCAACAATATCCTTGTCCCACGCGTCGCAAAACGGATCGGGATCGTCGCTGGTCTGCACATGGACGCAACGGATGTCGGACGACAGCGACAGCGCGAACGACAGCGCCTTCTCGCTGATGCGGCTCCAGCGATCGATGGGCACCACCACGATGGGCTCGCGGGGCGCGGCAGGCGCAAACGGCCGGTCGAGATCGATCTCCTTATTCACGCGGACGTAATGCCGGTTGACGGCGCGCATGAACAGGATCATCGCCACCACCAGCAGCGCCGTGATCCATGCCCCCGCCACAAACTTCGTCACCAGCACCACCAGCGTGGTAATCCCGGTGGCCGTCGCCCCCAGACCGTTCACCGCCATGCGCAGCGAAGCGCCGCCTTGCCGCTTCCAGTGCATCACCATCCCTGCCTGCGAGAGGGTAAAGGCCAGAAATGCGCCGATGGCGAAGAGCGGAATCAGCCGGTCCGTCACCCCGCCGAAAAGAATCAGCAGCACCGCCGTGAGCGCCACCAGCACGTAGATGCCCCACGAGTAAAGCAGCCGCCGGCCGCGCAGAAGAAAAATCCGCGGCATATACCCGTCAGTCGCGATCGCCCGCGTCAGGCGCGGAAAATCGGCAAACGAGGTGTTGGCTGAGAGCGCCAGCACCAGCAGCACCGAGGCGATGGTCAGGTAATAGAACCACCCGCGGCCCATCACCGCCCGCGTGAGCATGGAAAGCACGCTCTCGTATCCGGCGCCGCCTGGATCCGTCGCGGCAATCGCGTAGGCGCGGCAGAGCCAGGCAATGCCCAGCAGCAGAACGGCCAGGAGCGCGATGATGATGGTCAGGGTCGTCTTGGCGTTCTTGCGCGTGGGCTCGCGAAAGGCCATCACGCCGTTGCTCACCGCCTCCACGCCGGTCATGGCCGTGCAGCCCGAAGAGAACACCTTCAGCAGCAGCCACCAGCTCACCGCCGCGGCCATGGGCGGAACTGCGGGCATGGGCGTGACCGGCACGGGATGCCCTTGCGCGTGCACCGTCTGCCAACCTCCCACCGCGATCACAATCAGCAGCGTGCCCGTGAACAGATAGGTGGGAATCATGAACACGGCGCCGGTGTCGTGCACGCCGCGCATATTGACGATGGTCAGGATCGCCAGCACGATCAGGCACAGCGCAAGTATGTGCGGCTGCAGGCTGGGCACGGCGGAGATCAGCGCCCCCACCCCTGCCGAGATGCCGACCGCAGCGTTCAAGATGTAGTCGATCATCAGCGCGGAAGCCGCCAGCAATCCCGCGCCCTCGCCCAGGTTCTGGCTGGCCACGGTGTAGGAGCCCCCGCCGCGCGGGTAGGCCTCGATGGTCTGCCGGTAGCTGAAGTACACGATGATGAGCAGAATCACGATGGCCGTGCTCACCGGCAGGATGTATCGCACGCCCAGCAATCCCAGCGGGATCAGCAGCGTCAGCGCCGCCTCAGGCCCGTACGCCGCCGAGCTCAGCGCGTCCAGCCCGAAGACCGGGATCCCGGCCAACGGACCGATGCACTCGGCGCGCTCTTCGCTGGTGGCCAGCGGCCTGCCAAAGAGCAGATTCAATGCATTCTTGGGAAAAGACATGGAAGGTCGCTCGACGGCGTGGCATTCCATGCGGAGCAGGCCGTCGAAGGCATTGTCTCACGGCGCATGCGCAGCGCCGTTCACGCAAGTTTCACTGCGCGCGCGCGCGGCGTGCAGACAAAGCAAGAGAGAAGCAGCCGCCAGCCTGCAGGGCGCAGGCCGCGAGAGGAATGGTGCGCGCAGATTTTCCATGAGAGATTCTCCATGAGAGAGAACTCTAGGGTCCGTGCGGCCCGGCTAAGCCGTCCCTTTTACAAAACCATTTTTGCAGCCGGTTCGAGAGCCCACGCCCTCCTGGCTGGCGCAGCGCAGTTAATGCGAGCCCACCGGCAGCTTGCAGCAATCCCCCGCTTCCGCCGGCTCGTTAGCGCCGGCATCGAGCGCCACCTTCCAGCTTCCGTCCGGCTGCTTGCGCCAGATGGTGATGAACCGCCCGCTCGTGATCACGGGATTGCCGTTCGCGTCCTTGCTGTGCCCCTCGTAGTGGCTCCACGTGTAGCCCATGTCGCCGGCGGGGCTCATCACGGCGTCGGTCGGCGTCCACGTGAGTTGATAATCCTTGGGCGACCAGCTGGCGAACTTCTCGATCGCCACTTTGCCGATCACCGGCGCGGCCCCGTTGCCCAGGAGCACTCCGTCGGGCGCAAACCACTCCGCCAATCCCGGCCCGCCTTTTTCGGCCACGTCTTTCTGCATCTTTGCTTCGAGATCGAAGAGCAGCATCTTGCCCGGATTCACCGTCGTATCGGTGAGCGGATTGGGCGCCGCCGGCTCCGTCCCGCTGCCGCCGGGAAAACCCAGCTGCGCCCGCGCCGCGCCGGCTTGAGCGCCCAAAAATCCCGCAAGCACCACAATCGCACCCAAACTCCCACGCATGTTTCCACTCCCGCCAACAAGGCGTATGCGCCCATCCTACAACCTGCCGTATCTCTCGCCGTTGCCCCACCCTTTTCCGCCGTCGCGGGCACAGGCGAAACAGGGTGGGAGAGCGGTGCGCCCATTCCGAGCCATTCCGTACACGAATCCGCACGTCGCGCGTCCGTCCAATCAATCCGGACCGCAATTTGCCCAACAGGTATACTGGAACGGGAACGGCTCCCGGAAGAGGAGCCTCTCGGCCGAGGCTCTCGCCCCGGACTTCCGGGGGAAGGAAATCCATGGGGACACTTCTGGAGACCATCCACTCGCCCGCCGACCTGAAGCGCCTGAACTCCGGGCAGATGGCCGAACTCGCCGAAGAGATTCGCGCCTGCCTGATCCAAACCCTTTCGAAGACGGGCGGGCATCTCGGTCCCAATCTCGGCGTGGTCGAGCTCACCCTGGCCCTGCACGCCGTTTTCACAACGCCTACGGACAAAATTCTCTTCGACGTAAGCCATCAGGCTTACGTGCATAAGCTGCTTACCGGCCGCTCGGACCGTTTTTCCACCATCCGCCAGCCCGGCGGCCTGAACGGCTTTATGCTGCGCACGGAAAGCGAGCACGACTGCTACGGC
>JASHUF010000372.1 GCA_030040175.1 Acidobacteriaceae bacterium | reverse complement strand
GTCTTCACCTTTGCCGAGGTCGATCGCCCACTCCTCTTCGACGGCGGGAGGCGGCGTCGGCGTGGAATCCGCGACAATGCGTTGCTGCTGTCGCGTCCTGGATTCGCGTAGTTCGCGTTTCTGAGCGTTGATGACCAGATGGGTCAGTTGGGCCGCGGTGTAGCCGTCGATTTCGGCGTCGTCAATGCCGAGCAGTTCCTTGGCGTCGGCGCGCAGACCGGACGTGTGGCCAGTCGGCAATTGCGGCTTGGCGGGAGTTTCGTCGGCCGGCAGAAAGCGGCCGGTCTCCGCATCGCGCGGCGGAAGCGGCTTCTCCGGCTCCTTGGGCTCAGGGGCGCCGGGGTCGAACGCATCCAGCGGTTCGGGATTGAGTGCGGCTTGCAGGGGGTCGGGCACTGTGTGGCTCAACTACCCCTTGGTCGGAGCAAGCTATGCCACCATTTGTACAACCGCTCAAGAGAGATGTCAAGCGGGCACGGTCATTGCGGATTCTGCACGACGTGGCAAAAGTGAATCGCTAGCCCAACCCCTCCGATGAGCCAGAGGCTATCGAGCGTCAACGCGAACCACAGATGCTTTCGCGCTTCCGTCGTAATCATGGTGCCGCCGCACAGCGCGATAATCGCGTCGATGGCACCCAGAGTGATGAGTACCCACACCACGGCGCCAGCGGTGATAAGGCCGCCGGTCGCCCATGATTGCGGCACGGTCGGAACCAACGATGCGAGCCAGTTCATCTACGCCCCTCCGTGCTCCCGTCTACGAACTCCATCCGGTCTCCCCGGCTGCGGTCGAACAGCACTTCGCGTTGCGGTTCCCGCAGGTCCACCGCGAGCAGGAGCAGAAAGAGCAGCATTAGCATTGGACCCTCCGGATGGCGATAACACCAACCCAGCCTCGGCCGCGAACTGCTGGAGCAAGAATTGCTGCGCCTGCACATGGGCCGGGAACAGGGCGACCTGGCTGCCGAACTGCGCCGCCATTGTGGTGTCGAGCGTGTCGAAGGTCGGGTCAGCGACGTAGCCGCTCACTACCGTGTCGATCAGTTGCCCCGTGACCGGGTTCGTGACGTCCATGTAGGTTGGCTTTAGGCCGGCGCCGGCGATCAACTTTGCGGGCACGGGCGGAGTGATTGCCGTCCCGTAGTTGGCGAGCAGCGTATCCGCGTAGGCCGGGACAGGGATGCCGTCGATGGTCCGGAATTCCCCGAGCCGCCGCGTGGCGGGCGTACCATCGTCGCGGTGCGTGCCTTCATCTATGATGAGATCAGACACAGCAATCTCCCCGTGGCGGGTCATGTCTTCCGTCCGGCCTCGACACAATCTTGGACAAACAATTGCGCTGCGCGGCTGTGGAGAGAATCACGTAACTCCCGCAGCGACGTGTTCAGCGACATCAGGGTTTCATGATCCACCTTGGTGGCGTAAGCGGTGGCGCCAGCCATGAACCCGTCGCAAAACGCCTGCGTAAGCGCTCGGCGAAGTATCTCTGTTATGGCTGTCCCAGGATCGGGTTCGCTTAGGGCCTGTGCGATCTCTCGTCCCCATTCTTCCGGTGTCGTCATCTTTTGCTCACTCCTAGTTGTCATTCTCCGGGATGCCGTAGTCAGCTGGTATCTCTTGGAGCGGAACGTTCTGGCCCCTCAAATTGTGCTGGCAATCACCGCAGTATTCGATGACGCCTTTCCGCAGGTGGTAATGGCAAATGGTGGTCTCGGCCAGCGTGCCTGGTTTCATTATGAAATGCCGCACGGACGGCTCGAGCGTAGGAGACTCCTCGCTCCCATTCCAGTGCCACCGCTCGGCCGGAACGCTGTGGGCGTGGCCGCAACCGGGACACCAGTAGTAAACGTACTTCCGCTTCTGCCCATCGGCGCCAGAGAGTGTGCGAACAGCGAACTTCATTTTACCACCAGCTCGCAGCACTCGTAGACCTTGGATACCTCGCCGCACGTTTTGGAATACTCGAAGATGCGGAAGTCCTCTAGCCGTAGCACATACTCACCGTGCAGACGGATATACAACCCGCAATGATCGAGTGGCGGCTCGCGTGAGAAGACCGTACCGGGTTTAAGGCTCGCAATCTTCGGGTGCGGCCCTGGCATGAGGATTTTCATTCGTCGCAATCTCCGTTGTCGAGCCTGTCGCGGTAGCTGGGCCAGTCGCGATAGAGCATCGCGGAACGCTCGTCAGGAGTGGCGTTACAGATGCGAAGCAGGATTTCCAAACGTTCGCTTCTTATCGCCGCGAAACATTGATCGTTCATCACAATTCCCATATGTACAGCCGCGTGACTCCGACGCCGCGATACACCTGAGCAATGCTCACGTTTGAATAAAACGCCACGGCATCGTCGCGACAGTCGAAAACACGAAACTCGTGTTCGCCGCCAGTCAGTCACAATCCGACACACCACATGGCTATTCCTTTGAACGCCCCTTGAAGGAATCGAACCTCCGACCAATCAACCGATCCTCGCTTAGCGTCTCCCAGTTGACCAGGCAGCCATGAGGGACAATTGGTCGCGGAGGGAGGACTTTCACCGTCCCCAACACGCTCATGAAACGTGTGGCCGTCTCTACATCGAAGGATCATTCGGTGTTCAGGCTCCGCGATAATGGTCGCGGCGGCGTGAATAGGGGCCTACTCCCACCTGATCCGGGATCAAGTGTGCCGCCGCGACCGAGCTACACGTAGCGGGTCCTTTCGGGGTCCACTTCACATCACCTCCTCAACCGACCAAAAAGCCCCGGCCTGGCAACATTACACGAGCCGTTGGCACAACCGGCACTGGCAGGAGCAACTGCCGTGAACGGATCGGGAGCAGGCGACGACTGCTGACACGCCGGGCAATTCGCACAGCCGCCAGCACACTGGCCCGGAGCAACCATGCTCTGGCTTGGCACTGACTGCTGACGGGCTTCCCGTCGCGCACGAAGCCGAGCGAAGAAACCAGCCTCGGCGTCGTTGATGAACAAGCACACCGCGAACAGGGCGATCAGGAAACGAGTCATGGGAAACCTCCGTGAGATGCCAGGTGTCCTTCCCCCGGGACACCTGAAAGGAAAATGCACGGCGCCGCTCCTGGGGCTGTTCACCGGCGCCGTGCGGGCCACCAACGAGGTGGATCACTTCGACGCCGGCACCAGTGCCATGATGGCCGCGATGATTGCCGCCAACTCGGGATCGGTGCTAGCCAGCGCGGCCTCAACAATCGCCATGATCTGCTGGAGATTTACCCCGGCGTCCAGTTGCTTCGCCGACGCGCCCGTGATAGAGATGAACCCGGCGCCGAGTTGGTCATCCAGAGCGGTGATCGTCGTGAAGAACGCCTGGAAGGTCGCCGCCGGTGCGGGTGTCGGTGTCGGCGTTGGTGTCGGCGT
>JASHUF010000371.1 GCA_030040175.1 Acidobacteriaceae bacterium | reverse complement strand
CGGAAGAGCGGGACAGCACCCCGCAGGGAGCCGGTAAAATCGGAAGGAACGGAGAACTCCCTTTGAAGAGCCCTCGAATTCTTCCCTTTCTGTTTTTCGTCCTGGCAGCGATCTCACCTCGTGCGGCCAGCGCAGCGCCGCAAGAGAGCAACGTGACCCGGGCCACGCTCGCCAACGGCATACGGGTGGTCATTATCCGCAACGCGCTGGCGCCCGTGGCCACGGTGGAAGCCAACTTCCTTGTGGGCGGCAACGAGACGCCCCAGGGCTTTCCCGGCATGGCGCACGCGCAGGAGCACATGGCCTTCCGCGGCTGTACGGGCATGACCGCAGACCAGACGGCGGCGATCTACGCCCTGCTCGGCGGCGAAAACAACGCCGACACGCAACAGACCATCACCCAGTACTTCGAAACGGTCCCCGCGGGCGACGTGGATGTGGCGCTGGAGGCGCACGCAGCATGCCTCAAGGGTATCGACGACTCGGATGCGGAGTGGAACCAGGAGCGCGGCGCAATCGAGCAGGAGGTGCAGCGCGACCTGTCGAACCCGACCTACAAATTCCTCGACCGGCTCAACGGCGCCATGTTCGCGGGCACGCCCTACGCGCACGATCCGCTGGGAACGAAGGCTTCTTTCGACGCAACCACCGGCGCCATGCTCAAGGATTTCTACTCGAAGTGGTACTCGCCCTCGAACATGATCCTGATCGTGGTGGGCGATGTGGATCCGGCGGCCACGATCACGAAGATCACGGAGCTCTACGGCGGCATTCCCAGCCATCCCCTTTCCGCGCGGCCGCAGGTGAATCTGCAGCCGTTTGCGTCGCAGACTTTCTCGATCGACAGCAATCTGCCGTACGTGCTTGGTTTCATCGCGTATCGATTTCCCGGAACCGATTCGCCCGATTACGCCGCCTCGCAGATTCTTGCCGATGTTCTGGGCAACGAGCGCGCGGACCTGTACGGCAACCTGGTGCTGACGGGCAAGGCGCTGGCGGCGGAGTTCGGCATGGCGGAGACCTATCGCAGGGCGAGCGTGGGTTACGGGGCCGTGGCCCTGCCGGCAAGCGCCGACGCGACCAGCGCGGTCGAGGAGATGCGGCAGATTTTGACCAAGTATGCGACCGACGGCGTGCCCGAGGACCTGGTGGACGCGGCCAAGCGCAGCGAAATTGCGCAGGCCGAGTTCGAGCGCAACTCGATTCCCGGCCTGGCCGATGTGTGGTCAGACGCATTGGCTGCCGAAGGACGCAATTCGCCTGAGGAGGACGTGGACGCCATTCGCAAGGTGACCCTGGCTGACGTGAATCGCGTGGCCAAAGAGTACCTGCTCAACGCAAGCACGATTACCGCCACGCTGAAGCCGGTGAACGGCGGAGGTCCGGTGGCGGAAAAGGGTTATGGCGGCAGCGAGACGGTGACCTCGGCGCCCAGCAAACCCGTGGAGCTGCCGGCGTGGGCGAAGGGACCGCTCGAGCAGCTCGAGGTTCCCGCCAATGCGCTCGCTGTTTCGGATACGACGCTGGCCAACGGCATTCGCCTGATCGTGCGCGCGGACGCGACCACGCCCACAGTGACCGTACTGGGCGAGGTGAAGCACGAAGACGATCTGGAAACGCCTCCGGGCGAAGACGGAGTGTCCGGCGTGCTCGACGGGCTCTACTCCTACGGAACGCAATCGCTGGACCGGCTGGCGTTTGCCAAGGCGCTCGACGACATTGCCGCCAATGAAAATGCCGGCTTCGACTTTTCGCTCACTGTGCTCAAGGAGTATTTCTCGCGCGGCGTTCAATTGCTGGCCGAGAACGAGCTCGATCCGGCGCTGCCGGAAAATGCGTTTCTGGTGACGCGACAGCAGTCCGCGCAGTTCGTGGCCGGCAGGATGCACAGCCCCGGCTATCAGACTTCGCGCGCGCTTATGCTGGGACTGCTGCCTGCCGGCGATCCGTCGTTGCGCGAGACCACGCCGGATACGGTGACCAAGCTGAGCCTGGATGCCGTGAAACAGTATCACGACTCGACCGTGCGCCCTGACCTGACCACCATCGTCGTGATCGGCGATGTGACCGCGGACGAGGCAAAGTCGGTGATCGAGAAATGGTTTGGCGGCTGGAAGGCCGCGGGGCCCAAGCCGGAGACCGACCTTGCGCCGGTGCCCGTCAACCAGGCTTCTGCGTCCACGGTACCCGATCCTGAGGCAGTGCAGGACCAGGTGACGCTGGCCGAGGAGCTCAGCCTGAATCGATACGATCCGGATTACTACCCGGTTGAGCTGGGCAATCATGTGCTGGGCGGCGGCTTTTACGCCACGCGGCTCTATCACGATCTGCGCCAGGTGAATGGCTACGTCTATGACGTGGATGTGAGCCTGAACGCCGACCGAACGCGCGCCGGCTATTCAGTGACGTACGGCTGCGATCCGCAGAATGTGTCCAAGGCGCGGGCGCTGATTGTGCGCGATCTGGATCAGATGCGCACCCAGGATGTTTCCGCGAGTGAGCTTGAGCAGGCCAAGACGCTGCTCCTGCGCCAGATTCCCCTGAGCACGGCGAGCGAGGAGTCAGTGGCGCGCGGGTTGCTGAACCGTGCCGTGATGGGCCTGCCGCTCGATGAGCCGGTGCGCTCGGCGCAGATTTACATGAAGCTGACGGCCGACGATGTGAAGAAGGCCTTCGCCAAGCAGATCCGCACCGACAATCTGGTTCAGGTGGTGCGCGGCCCGGCGCCGCAATAGCGGGTCGGGGTTTGTGCTTTCACACCCTGGTCAACCGTTTTCGTGGCCGATTGAGAACTCCAGTTCGGGTTGGTGCCTTCCCAGATCCCCCAATGCGAGGGACCTGGGGCACCCATTTTCCTGCTCGAACGGGTGAGAACGCGAAGACGAGACTTTTCACGCGACCCGCTTTTGTGGCATGCTTGCTCGCATGGGAAACAAAGACAAAGGCAGAAAAGAAACCAAGAAGGCGCCCAAGCCGAAGCCGAAACCGGAGCCGGGGCGGAAGCGCGAAGTATTTACACCGGCGCCGGCGCCGCCCAAGTAAACCCGGCATTCCAGTATTGCCGCGACTGAAGCGCCGCTCGACGCAGAAAGGCCTTCCCTGCTTGAGGGAAGGCCTTTCTGCGTTGAGTTGATTTGCCGCTTGTGGCTTAGGCGACGACCTCGATGCCCATGGAGCGCGCCGTGCCCTTGATGCTCTTGACGGCGGCGTCGATGGAAGCGGCGTTCAGGTCCGGCATCTTTTGCGTGGCGATCTCGCGCACCTGTTTTTCCGTCACCTTGCCCAGCTTTTCCTTGTTGGGCGTGCCCGAGCCCTTGGCAATGCCGGCGGCCTTCTTGAGCAGCACGCTGGCCGGTGGCGTCTTGGTGACGAAGGTGAAGCTGCGGTCGGTGTAGACGGTAATGACCACGGGGATGATGAGCCCGGCCATGTCCTTGGCCTGCGTGCGCGCGTTGAACTGCTTGCAGAACTCCATGATGTTGACCTGCGCCTGACCGAGCGCGGGGCCGACCGGGGGCGCGGGCGTTGCCTTGGCCGCTTCGATCTGCAGCTTGACGGAGGTTTGTACTTTCTTGGGTGGCGCCATGTGTGAGTTCCTTCGGAACTAGCTGCTAGCTTCTAGCTGTTAGCTACTAGCTTTTCTGTTCGTATTCCAATTTTTGAGGCCGCAACGACCCGCTTTGCTCCAGCCAGCGTCTGCTAGAAAGAATCGCCAGCTAGAAGCTAGGAGCTAAAAGCTAGAAGCTGCTTTACTCAATCTTTTCCACCTTGCCAAACTCGAGCTCGACGGGCGTGGAGCGGCCGAAGATAGTGACCATGACCTTCATCGTCTCGCGGTCCTCGTTGATCTCGTCCACCACGCCGTTGAAGTTGGCAAAGGGCCCGTCGGTGATGCGCACCTGCTCGCCTTTCTCGAACTTGATTTTGAGCCTGGGCTTGTCTTTCGAAACCTCGGTGCGGAAGAGGATGGAGCTGACCTCGCCTTCGGAGAGCGCGACGGGCTTGTCGCCGGTGCCCAGGAAGCCGGTAACCTTGGGCGTGTCCTTGAGCACGTGCCAGAGGTTGTTGTCCAGATCCATTTCGACCAGCACGTAGCCGGGCAGGAAGACGCGCTCCACGGTGCGCTTTTTGCCGTTGACGATCTCCGTCACCGGCTCGGTGGGAATCATCACGCGGCCCACGCGGTCCTTGAGGCCGAAGGCCTGCACGCGGCTTTCAATGGATTCGCGCACCTTGCGCTCGAAGCCCGAATAAGCGTGCAGGATGTACCAGCGGAAGCGTTCGCTGTGCGGTTCGGGCTGCGGCTCAGGCTGCCCTTCCGGCTGCTCGTTGTTTGGTTCCATTTCCTCTGCCATGGTTCACTCGTTTCCAGAGCTTGCGGAGGTTGTTACAGTCCGCCCAGCTTTTGCAGCAGATCGTTGACGCCGACCCGGAAGATCCAATCCACAATAAAAAAGAACACGCCAAAGAGAAAGACCGCGAAAAGGACCACCCACGTGGTCACCTGCACTTCTTTGCGCGAGGGCGCAACCACCTTGCGCATCTCGGCGCGTACGTCGCTCAAGAATCCGGTGACGCCGTTCCACTTCTCAATTGCAATTTCCAGAAACCTGGGTTTCTTGAAGGGCTGATCGTCGCCGCTTGCCATTGCTGTCCTCGTCGCCATGCTTTCATTCCTTTGCGCCCGGACGTCTTGAGCCGGCCGCGGATTCCAAACTGGCAGGGGCGGAGGGATTCGAACCCCCAAGTCCGGTTTTGGAGACCGGCAGTTTAGCCGTTGAGCTTACGCCCCTGTGAAACAGCCATTAGCTTCTAGCCTCTAGCTTCTAGCTCGTTCGCGGGAGACCCGAAAACTTCAATCAACGGCTGAAAAAGCTAAAGGCTAAAAGCTAGCAGCTAGAAGCTGCCTTACTTCGATTCTTTGTGCGGCGTGTGCTTGCGGCAGCGGTTACAGAACTTCTTGAACTCGAGACGCCCTGTGGTCGTCTTCTTGTTCTTGGTCGTCGAGTAATTCCGCTCCTTGCACTCCGTGCACTGCAATGTCACGATTTCCCGCATATTCAATCCCTCGTCCCTCAGTCCCTCGTCCCTGTCCCTACTTCACAATCT
>JASHUF010000370.1 GCA_030040175.1 Acidobacteriaceae bacterium | reverse complement strand
AGCTCGACCAGTTCGAACAGGTGCCGGTGGAAGTGCAGCGGGTGCGAGTCGTCACTGCGATTGTGAAACACCAGCCGGTAGCGGCGTCCCTGCCGGAAGACGAATTCCCCGTCATGCGGATATTCTTTGCCGTTCACGAGCCAGTGATTGATCCCGTTGAATCCGCCGGGCACTTTTTCAAAGACCATGTCGATGGTCTCCTCCGGGGCTGGATGGGTCGCGGCCGCGCCAAAGATGGTGTAGTCCCAGCGCCATTTGGGCGGCGGCGTCCATTGCGCGCGCTGCTGCTGGTTGGCGTACTCCACCACGATACCCAAGCCGGATTGCCGCGCCACATCGCGAATCTCTCCTAAGATCCAGACACCCGGATTGTTCATCTCCACGATCGCATCCACGCGTTCGCCCGGGGCGATCTCGATCACGTCGACCGGCTGCGGCGTGGGCACGGGATTGCCGTCGAGAGCGATCACCTGAAATTTGTGGCCGGGCAAAGCCAGGCGATGAATCTGTGCGGCGCTCGCGTTGAGCAGGCGCATCAGCACGCGCTCACCCCGCTGCACGCGCAGCGGTTCGCCGGCGCCGAGTATCTTGTCGTTGATCGAGTAGAGAGGCGCGCTGACTTCGAGTCCGTTCTGCCGCAGGTCCGGTTTGGCGGGTTTTTCGGGCATCGGATCGTTGGGATCGGCCGCCATCTCGTCCGGATCCACGGTCGAGAGAAAATATTCCCATTCGCGCAGCGCGAGAAAAACTTCCTGGTCAAAATCAACGCGCCCGGGGTGCCCGGGGTCATGCGCGGAATCGATCATAAGAAAACCGAACTGGCCGGTGTAAGAGCCGCGATGCAGATCGAGCATCGCCATGGCGTGCGAGTGGTACCACCGCGAGCCCGCCGGCCTGGCCACGAATTCGTAGCGCCGGCGGCCGTGGGGCGGCACCGGCGGTGTGCCTTCTTCCTCGGCTCCGTCCATCTCCGAGGGAACGAACAGGCCATGCCAGTGCACGTATTCCGGAACGTCGGTGTCGTTCACAACGTCCACGGTGACGCGCTGGCCCTCGCGCATCCGCAGCAGGGGGCCGGGGACTTGATTGTTGTAGCCGACGGTGCTCACGACAACCTGAGGCGCCAGCTCGACCAACATGGGTGCAATTTGCAGCGTGAAATCCGCCGCGCGCCCCGCGGCCAGCTCCGACGCCCTCGCCGCCTTCGGTTCCAACGGCGACCCCATCGCGTGCTGCGCCGGCTCCGGAACCAGCTCCGCAAATGCGGGCCGCAGCTTGCCTGCCCGGGTCGCGATCATGGTGGCCCATCCAAGCCGTACAAAATCTCTTCGCTTCACGCGATCCTCATTCCGGCTGCGAACGCCACCTTACAGATTGGCTCACACCCGGTTACACGCTCTTGAGGGTGCGCAAGATCTATAGCGTTTTAGGAAATGCTGTAGGGCGAAGCCGGGTGGGCGCAACCAACAGGTGTCCCCGCGAACGGGTCTCCGTTCGCGGGGTGGGACCGACAGGGAGCGACGACCTTGCGCGAGGGTAACTAACCCGCACTATTTCCTAAAACACCGTAGAACGCAGAACAAAGGCCAAAAAGCCGAATGAATTCCCGTCGTGGACTTCGTTCTACAGGCAGCTTCTCAGAATGCTACCAAACTGACGAGAGGTCCCCTCGACTTGGCGTCCTCGGATCCCGGTAAGGACTTCAAAGTAGTTTTTGAAAGCTGCGGATCGATTGCCCCGTTTGTCCTGGATATAGCCCGGGCCGCTCAACTTCAGACTGTTCAGTCGTGCCCATAAGCGCCAACAAAATCGCGGGCTTTACGGCATTTTCTGACTTACTGTGTCCTTTTCATTTCCTCGTAAGGTCGCCGCTCCCTGTTGGTCGCGTCGACTCTGCCTTCCGTCTTCGGGATACAGCTACTCAGAAAATGCGTTAGCCAAACATGCATGGCGATTCGCCCGCAGCGAATCTGCGGCGAGCCGGCGAATTCCCCGCCCCGTGCACATTGGGTCGCAGGTGCGGATAGCGTCCTTATTTAGCGAATTTCTATCTCTGACCCGTTTCCATCGTCAGGAATCAAAAGATCGGCGCTTTCGCCTTCCCGATTGGCGTCCAAGCGGGCTTTCTTCGCATCGATGGTGACGACACGCTCTTTCGGGGTCCATCCATAGACTTCGGCATGAATCTCCTTCCACCACGCAGGATAGGCGCCTTCGTGCCGCCCGATCTCCAGCCGCAGGCCGTTTCCATCGATGCGGCAACTGAACTTCATCCGCAGATAGGTCCCATGCTGATACGCGAAGGTCTTGCCATCGTCCTGATAGAGAGTGCCCGCGCACGAATCGCCCGCGTAGACGCGCAGCGTGAGCGGCCCTTTGGGAGTTTCATTGGTGCTCTCGACAAGCGGCGCCATGGGCAGGATGGAACCGGGGCGCACAAAGACCGGAAGCTGGGCAAGCTGAGGGGTGATCCTGACGGTAAAGAGAGCAGTGCGGCCGGGCACATTGGGCGGGTCGCCGGAGACGGATTGCGGTGAGGCCAGTTTTTTGCCGCTCCAAAAGTCATACCAGCCGGGAGACGGGAGCTCGGCGTCATACGCGCCGGCTTCGTCGGGATAGGGCGGCGCGGCTACGAGCAAGTCAGGCCCGAAGAGGAATTCGCCGGAGGCATCCCTGTCCAGGTCGATGGGATGATGGTCGGCAGCGGCGTCAGGAAACTCAAGGAAAAGGGGACGGACGATGGGCAGGCCTGTGCGCGAGGCTTCTTCCGCAAGCGTGTACAGATAGGGCAGGAGACGATAGCGAGTCTCGACGAAATGACGGCGGATGGATTCCTGCTCGGGCCCTCCGGCCCATGGCTCCTGGTCAGCGGTGCCCTTCTCTGTGTGGTCGCGGTCGATGGGCTGAAAAGCGGCCACTTCAAACCACTTGGTCAACAACTGAGGAGTCGGGGTTCCCGCGTAACCACCCACATCGGCGCCGCTGAAGGCAAAGCCGCTCAGGCCGAGGTTTTCCAGCATGGGCGTGGTCAGGCGGAGATGGTTCCACGTGCTGCTGTTGTCACCGGTCCAGGTGGCAGCATAACGCTGCCCGCCGACATAGCTGGCGCGGGTGAGGACAAAGGGACGCGCACCGGGATCGAGAGCGCGCAGACCTTCGTAGGTGGCGCGGGAGTTCTCCATGCCGTAGACATTGTGAATTTCAGCGTGCGTCGCCGTACGCGCGGTGAATCCGGGCTCATCGATGCGGTGAACCACATCGAGAGGCATGGTGAACGTGGGTGAATCAAAGATGGAGGGCTCATTCATGTCATTCCAGAAGCCAGCGGCACCGTCGCGCACGAAGTCGCGGTAGAGGCTTCCCCACCAGGCGCGCGTCTGCTGGCGCGTGAAATCGGGAAAGACGGCGGGGCCCGGCCAGACAGAGCCGGAGTAGACCGATCCGTCGGAATTCTTGACGAAGTCGTCGCCGGCCATGCCGGTGTCGTAAGGAAGGTAATGGTGATCCGGGTATCGCGCGATGTGCAGATCCGTGATCATGACCACGTGAAATTGTTCCGCTTTGAGCTGTGCCATCATGCCCGCGAGATCGGGAAATGCGGCGCGATTCACCGTGAAGGGGCGGTAGTGGTCCTGGTAGTCGATATCGAGATAGATGGCATCGGCAGGAAAGCGATCGCCGCGCAGCCGGCCGGCGACCTGAAGCACGCGCGCCTGCGTCATGTAGCTGTAGCGCGACTGCTCAAAGCCGAGCGACCAGAGAGGGGGAAGCGGCGGCGTGCCCGAGAGCCATGCGTAGGTTTCCACCACCTGTTTGGGCGAGGACCCGTAAAAGACGTAGTAATCAATGGGTCCGCCGCTGGCGCCGAAGGAGTACGCGGTGGGCGATTCCTTGCCGAAGTCGAAGCTCGAACGCCAGGTATTGTCGAGAAGAACGCCCGTCGAACGCCCGTCGCGATAGGCGATGAAAAAAGGAATGCTCTTGTAAATGGGGTCAGTAGATTCCTGAAATCGATACGCGTCGGTGTTCCAGAGAGTGAAAGCCTGATTGCGCCGGTCGAGAGGTCCGGTCTTATCGCCAAGGCCGAAGTAGTGCTCGTCAAGCGGCATGGTTTTGTAGACGCGGAATGCATCTCCATCAAAGCGAACAGGGCGCGCATCCTGTTGCAAGACGGTTCCATTCCCGTCGCGAATCGTGAATTCGAGGGTCTCCGGGTCGATCTCGACCGAGAGCGCGCGGGTGCGGAAACCGGGGTGGGGCGCTG
>JASHUF010000369.1 GCA_030040175.1 Acidobacteriaceae bacterium | reverse complement strand
GAGATCAAGGCCGAGGGGCAGAATCATGCCGATGTGGCGAACACAGTGGAGAGCATGGGATCCCTCTATTTCCACGAAGGGAAGTACGCGCAGGCAGAAACGAACTTCGCGCGCGCGCTTGACATCAAGGAGACTGTGTTCGGGCCGGAGCATCCTGAGGTGGCGACGTGCCTGGCCAATCTTGCGTCGCTCGCGAGCACGGAGGGGAAGTATGCAGAGGCGGAGGCGCACTTCGAGCGCGCGCTGCGCATCGACGGGAAGGCGTTGGGCGCGGACTCGGCCGAGGTGGCCAAGGATTTGAATAACCTGGCTTCGGTTTACCTCAGGGAGCAGAAGCCTGCCGATGCCAGGGTGCTCCTGGATCGAGCGCTGCGGATCGACGAGAAGGCACTGGGGCCCGATGACACCGATGTGGCGCTCTGCCTGGGAAACCTTGCCGCAGCGGAGATTGACACGGCGCACTATGCGGTTGCCGAGCCGCTGATCGAGCGCGCGCTCAAGATCGACGAGAAGGCTCTGGGGGCGGACGCGCGTGAGGTCGCCGGGGACCTGAACATGCTGGCCGTGGTGTACGCAAAGGAGGAGCGCTACGCCGACGCCGAGCCGCTTTACCAGCGAAGCCTGGCCATTCAGGAAAAGATCCTGGGACCGAACCACCCCGCGCTGGCCACAGACCTGACGAACTTCGGGCTGCTTTACGAGTACGAGAACAAGTACGCGCAGGCCGAACCCATGTTCAAACGCGCATTGGACAACCTGTTTCAGCAGTTCCAGTACAACTTCACCTACATGACGGAGCAGGAGCGGCTGGATTTTCTGGCCACGGTCGAAGACGACTTTCCGGCCTACTTCAGCTTCGTCTATCGCTATCACGACAAGGACCCGAGTCTGGTTGGCTCGATGTACAACCTGCTGCTGTGGGAGAAGGGATTTATTGCGGGCAGCGTTGCGGACATGCGCCGGCAGATCGAAGCATCGGGCGATGCGGAGGCGCTGAGGCTGCTCAATGAGCTGACGGCCAAGCGCACGCAGATTGCCACCCTGCTCAACGTGCGGCCGAGCGACCCCGACGCATGGCGCAGGCAGATCGACGAGCTGGGCGCAGAGGCGGATGCGATGGAGAAGGCCCTGGTGCAGCGATCGGCGGCATTTGCGGAGCGGAAGCGGCTGGAGCGCGCCACCTGGCAGCAGGTCCGCGATGCGCTCAAGCCGGGGGAAGCCGCGGTGGAGGCGGCGAGCTTCCGCTTCTACGACAACCAGTGGACCGGCAAGACCTATTACGTGGCGCTGGTGGTGACGCACGAGACCGAGGGCGAGCCGGCATTTGTTTTTCTGGGCGACAACTCGCAGATGGAGGGCGAAGCGATCCAGCGCTTCCAGCTTGCGGTGCGGACGCGCGGATTGGAAGCCGAGCCCGAGGCAGCGCTGCCGGGCGAGGATGCCTACACGCTGATCTGGAAGCCGCTCGACGCGGCGCTGAACGGCGCCGCGCGCGTGTACTTTTCGCCGGACGGGATTCTGAACCAGATTCCGCTGGGGATTATCGCCGCGCCGGACGGAAAGCTGGAGATGGAAAGAGTGGACCTCCGGCTGGTCTCGAGCACACGCGATTTGCTGCGCACCGAGCCTGCGCACGGGGCAGACACGGCGCTGCTGGTGGGCAATCCGGCATTTGCGCTGGGCGAGGACGAGGAGCGCGCGGCGCTCGACAAGCTGGCGATCGGGCATGCACAACCAGGAGCCGAGGCTGCGGACCTGCCGGAGAGCGGGATCGCGCGCGATCAACTTTCGCGCGCTCAGATTTCGAGAGGTGCGGGTGCGGGCGGAGCGCTGCCGCCGCTGCCGGGCACAGGCGCGGAGGTGGATGCCATTGCGGAGCTGATGCGCCGGCGGCAGTGGAAGACCGAGGTGTTTACGGGCCCCATGGCGCTGAAATCGGCGGTGGAGCAGACGAGCAGCCCGCGTGTGGTGCATCTGGCCACGCACGGATTTTTTCTGCCCGATCAGAATGCCGGGAACCGCGACATGCTCACCGCTGCGATTGCTGCGCAAAAGCCGCCGGAGCTCGAAGACCCGATGCTGCGCTCAGGACTTTATTTTGCGGGGGCGGACCGCACCCTCGAGGGGAAGGCGGCCGCCCAGGATCCGGACAACGGCGTGCTGACGGCGATGGAGGCGGGGAACCTGAATCTGCATGGAACCGAGCTGGTGGTTTTGAGCGCGTGCAACACCGGCCAGGGGGATGTGAAGGACGGCGAGGGCGTCTTCGGGCTGCGGCGTGCTCTCGAAGAAGCGGGCGCGCAGGATATTTTGATGTCGCTGTGGTCGGTGCCCGACCAGGAGACGCTCGAATTGATGCAACGGTTCTACGCCAACTGGCTCTCCGGGATGGAGGTGCACGCGGCGCTCAAGCAGGCGCAAATGGACCTGCGCGCGCAGGTAAAGGCCGCGCACGGCGGCAGAGACCTGCCGTTCTACTGGGCTGCGTTTGTGCTGGTGGGACCGTGAGCAGATCTTGACGCGCCGGTCTCCCGCCCGTTATGGCACTGCGTGCGATGTGCGAACTTGCGGGCTGCGAAACGGGTGCGCGCGCCGCCGGCGTCTGTTGTTGTCTGCTGGACGGCGGCATCGATTGCGGGCGTACCCTCTGTCAAGCGTTCTCTGTGAGAGGTCAGAAGTTGGATCGTGCTGAGGAGTTGAAGAGGACTCTGGTATTCGCAGCTGACTGCGGCGAAGCTGAAAGAGTTAAGCGGCTATTAGACGAAGGCGCGCCCGTCAACTGTATGTGCGACGGCCGAACTCCATTGAGTGCCGCGGCTTGGTCTGAGCACTTTGACGTTTGTAAATTGCTCATTGAGAGCGGTGCCGACGTACACGCGAAGACTCCGCTGTACGGTTGTTTACACCAGGGCATTGTGGCGCTTTTGCTCGACAATGGCGCTGATCCGAATGCCAGGCCTGAAGGATACGGCGGCAGAACCGCTCTCCATTATGCTGCCGGAAAGGGGTTCAACAAGGTAATTACAACTCTCGTGGAGCGAGGCGCTGACATTAACGCCACAGATGAGGAGGGCAGGACCCCGCTCGACTGCGTGGGTGGCGATCCCCCATGGACCAGTGTGATAGACCATATCAAATCACTGGGAGGACGGTGTCGCGTCCAGCGTTGGTAAGTGTGCTAATCGGGGCAGCCTCGGGCTGGAACAAGCCCCCAGAACTGGTTGCGTAAATGGCTTTGTAAAAGGGCCCGGCTTGAGCCGGGCCGCAAAGGCCGCATAAACGTTGGGGCTTTAGCCCCTGAGGGACACTGCCCAACAGCCTGAGGCCATGGATGCAACCAACTCCAGGTTCCTGCCCCGCAAAGGACCCTTTCCGCAACGAACGCGGAAAGGCTGGGGCAACCGGCGTCGTGAGAGATCGCGCTTTCCCGGGTCTCAAAGGCGAGACCCGGGGCGCCCGTGTTCGCGGTGAGGGAAAGGATCAGTAGGCCTGGAGCTGATCGAGGGGCAGGTGCACGCGGAAGCACGTGGAACCGGGCTGGGATTTCACGCTGAGGTGGCCGCGGTGCTTGCGCACGATGCGCATGGCGTAGTCGAGGCCGAGGCCGAGACCGCGCCCCGGCGCCTTGGTGGTGAAGAAGGGCTCGAAGATGCGCTCCTGCAGCTCCGGCGGGATGCCGGGGCCCGTGTCCCAGATTTCGACCAGAAGCATTTCCGCTTCCATCTTGCAGGCGATGCGCAGGGTGCGCGCGCCGGCTTCCTCTTCGAGCGCGTCGAGGGCGTTTTCAATCAATGCCATCCACACCTGGTTCAGCTCGGCGCCGTAGGCGCTGATGCGGGGCAGATTGGGCTCGTACTCGCGTTCGATCGCGATCGAGTCCATGCGCGAGCAGAGCATCTGCAGCGTGGCGTCGAGGCCCGCGGGAACATCGACTTCAAGGATGGGCGCGCGATCCATGTTGGAGTAGTCCTTGACGGCGCCGATGAGGTCGAAGATGCGCGCGGTGGAGTTGACGAGGGTGTCGGCGGCGCGGATGGAGCGCAGGTAGCGGGCGAAGAACTGGAGGGAGATGCAGGCCTCGACCGGGCTGAGAAGGGTGAGGAACGCGTCCAGGTCGGCGGCGGTGACGCCCTGGTCGGCGAGCTGGGGTGCGATCTCCCCGATGCCCTCGCAGCCAGCCGTCCTGAGCCAGGTGCGGATGGAGTCTTCGCGGGCGATATAGTCGAGCGCGCCCGCTTGCGGCGGGTTTTGCGGCCGAGACGCGGGCCGGGTGAGGATGTTTTCCTCCCAGGCTTCGATGGCGCGAATCTGCTGCTCGCTCAGCGAGAGCTTGACCAGCTTGAAGCGATTGGCGCGGTTGGCCTGAAGCGCCTCCACCAGGCTGACGGCGGCGCGCTGCGCGGCCGAAGCCGGATTGTTGAGCTCGTGGGCCAGGTTGCCGGCGAGCTTACCGAGGGCGCTGAGCTTTTCCGCCTGCTGCTCGATGCGCGTGACCTCGCGGACGCGGTCGAGGAGCGTGGTCACGCAGCGCTGGGCCATGGAGGGGATGGCCTCGAGCATGGCCGGAAAATTCGAGCGGTGCACGAGGAGAGTCCAGACGGGCGAGATGGCGAAGCCCTGGCCGCCGTAGGTTTTCATGCGCGAAAAGGGAAGGATGCCGGTCATCTGGCCGGCGCGGCCGATAAACAGCGCCATGGGGCCGCCGTGCTGGCGGCGCACGTGGATTTCTCCCTTGAGGATAAGGACCATGTCTTCCGCGGGCGCGCCCTCTTCGAAGAGGATGTCGCCTGCGTTGGCGAGGACTTCGCGGCCGTGGCTGGCGAGCCAGAGGCGTTCCTCGCGCGTGAGGCCGTGGAGGGGGCCGATGCGGTCGAGGGCAGCGGCGATCTCTTCGACCGGGGTGGGCGCGGCGGGTGTGGCGACGGCGGGCGAGAGCATCCGGGACCTCCGTGGGGCACAGTCCAAGGATAGAGGATTCCGGGGCGAGCCGTTGGAGGATTGTGACAGATGACCGGAAGGGGCCACTTTGTTCCCTTTGTCTTCGCTCTCCATTCCTTCTCTGATAGTCTGGGAGCAGTCCAGCCGTAAACACAAACCAACGATGGCGCGTCCAGACAGGTGAAGCCCATGCCCAGGCAGACTTCCCCAAGCCTCCAAGAGGAGTACTGTGCCGAGGAACGCCGGGCTCGCATCCGGCGGTTGCTCACCGCGATTGTACTGGCGGCGCTCGCCCTGCGCCTTGCGGTCACCCCGCTGCGCAACTTTGAGAACCTGATGGACGCCGACCACATTCACGCCTGGGAGCCGGGCAATGTGGCGGAGGCGCTTCTGGCCGGGCGCGGGTTTGGAAGTCCATTTGCCTCGGCACAGGTCTCGGGGCAGCCCTCGGCGGTGATGCCGCCGGTTTACCCGCTCATCGTTGCCGTGTTCTTCCGTTTCTTCGGAGTGCACACTGCGGTTTCGATCTTTGCGGTGCACGCCTTCAACTGCCTGCTCAACGCGCTGGCCTGCGTGCCCGTGTTCCTGATGGCGCGGCGGAGTTTCGGCGAGCGCGCAGCCTGGTGGGCGGCGTGGGCATGGGCGCTTTCGCCGTACGGGATTTATTTTTCCGCGGCCTGGGCGTGGTCCACGCACTTGCTGCTTCTGTGCCTCTGCTGGCTGCTCGTACTGGCGCAGGAGATGGAACAATCGCAGGCGCTGGGGCTTTGGACCGGCTTCGGTCTGCTGGCGGGATTTGCCGCGCTGACGGAACCATCGGTGCTCGTGGTCATTCCGTTGCTGTTGGCGCTCGCATGCTGGCGGTTGAGGACGGCGGGCAAACGCTGGCTCAAGCCGGGCGCGGCAGCGGCACTGGCGCTCGCCGGGGCGATTTCGCCGTGGATGGTCCGCAATGCGCTGGTCTTCCATCGTTTCATTCCCATGCGCGACAGCATGGGGCTGGAGATGTGGATGGGCAACAACGGCTACTCGCTGCGCTGGACCAGCGATCAGCTTCATCCGCTGCACGACCCCGCGGAGCTGGCCGCGTACAACCGCATGGGCGAGCTTGCTTACATGGACTGGAAGGCGCGGCAGGCCAAGGCGTTCATCCGCACCCACCCGGCCTGGTACGTGTGGATGTGCCTGCGGCGCGCGGGGTATCTCTGGACGGGGTTCTGGAGCCTCAATCGGGATTACCTGGCGGCCGAGCCCATGGACCCGCCGAATATTCCTTTTGCCACGGCTCTCACGCTGCTGGCGATCTGCGGACTGGCAATGGCATGGCGGCGGCGGCGGCTTGAAGCCATCCGCTACGGCGGCGTGCTGCTGCTCTTTCCCGTCATCTATTACTTCAGCCATCCCGAGCCTTACCATCTGCGGCCGCTCGATCCGCTGCTCGTGATCCTGGGCTGCTACGCGATCCTGGTTTGGCGCGAGCGCTCGCGCGCAAGGGCCGAGATGGCCACGGCGGCGGCAGTCATGCAGGAAGCGTGACCGGGAAGAGGATGCGCGTGTTTTTCGAGCGTATCGAGTAACCGCAAGCAGTGCGCCGCCCGGGGAAGCGCGACTTCATCACAAACGAAATTGAGAGCGGAATTGCCGCTGCGCGGCGCGCGCGGCAGCGTTTGCGTGTCTTTCGCATCGGATGGAATGGCCGCGTAGTAGACTTGCGCTTTGGAGTGCGGCCACAAAAGGAGAGCTTCCCGGATGCACATTGCGTTTGCAGCCTCAGAGTGCGTTCCCTTTGCAAAGACAGGGGGATTGGCCGACGTGGTGGGCACTTTGCCGCGGGAAATGGTGAAGCTGGGCCATGAGGTCACGGTGTACCTGCCGCTCTACGCGCGCGTGCGGCCGCTGCTGGAGGGCAAAAGCCGGGAGGCGGTGCGGTCGATCACGATTCCGTTCCGGTTCTACAACCGGTTCGTGGCCATCGTGGATGGAGGCCGGCGCGACGGGGTGCAGTTTTACTTTGTCGATTGCCCGGAGCTCTTCGACCGGCCGGAGCTGTATGGCCCTGCCGGCGGCGAGTATACCGATAACGCCGAGCGCTTCGCATTGTTCTGCCGCGCCGTGGTGGAAGCGGTGAAGCTCGTGGGCGTGCCCGAAGTTTTCCATGTGCACGACTGGCAGGCGGCGCTCATTCCCGTGTATCTGCGCACCACCTATGCGGGCGACGCGATGCTGCGCGGAGCGGCGACGGTTCTGACCATCCACAATGCCGCGTACCAGGGAAGGTTTCCGCCGGGCACGACGGAGGAACTGCTGTTTCCCTGGAGCCTGTTCACCATGGACAAGCTGGAGCAGTACGACCGCTTCAATTTCCTGAAGGGCGGCATCGTCTACTCCGACCTGCTGACCACGGTGAGCCGGAAATATGCCGAAGAGATTCAGACGGCGGAGTTCGGCGAGCAGATGGATGGAATCTTGCGCGTGCGCGCGGCCGATCTGCGCGGCATTCTGAACGGCGTGGACTACGCGCGCTGGAACCCGGCCGCGGACCCCAACCTGGCGGCGCATTACTCGCCGGAGCATCTTGAGGGCAAGCGCGCCTGCCGCGCTGACCTGCTGCACGCCTTTGGCCTCGAGGCGGTGGCGGATTCCGTGCCGGTAATCGGGATCGTTTCGCGGTTTGCGACGCAGAAAGGAATCGACCTGATTGCGAGAATTGCCGAAGAACTGGTGGAGCGCGACGTGGTAGTGACGGCGCTGGGATCGGGCGAGCCCATCTACGAAAATTTTCTTCGCAGCTGGGCCTTCCGGCACCCGGGCAGCGTGGCCGTGCGCATCGGTTACGACGATGCCCTGGCGCACAAGATCGAGGCAGGCGCAGATATGTTCCTGATGCCGTCGCGCTACGAGCCGTCCGGGCTGAATCAGTTGTACTCGTTGAAATATGGGACGGTGCCGGTGGTGCGCGCCACGGGCGGGCTGGACGACACCATCGACGAGTGGGACGAGGAGAAGGGAACCGGGACCGGGTTCAAGTTTCACGGCTACGACGCGAAGGATCTGCTGGCTGCCATCGGCCGCGCGATCGATGCCTTTGCCGACAAGCAGGCGTGGAAACGCCTGATGCGCAACGGCATGGCGCAGAATTACTCCTGGGAGGGCCCGGCGCGGGAGTACGCCGAAGTGTATGAGGAAGCGGCGCGGCGAAGGGCGTGAATCCCCGCCTGCCGGACGAACCCCAACGGAGGTATGCTCGTGCTATGAAGATTGATCGTCACATTTCGGGATTGTTCTTGGGAGCTGCGCTCGCTTTGGCCCCGGCTCTCGCCTCAGGTCAGGCTGCCAACGGCAGCGGCCAGACCACTTCGAACTCGAATGGCACTGCGGACTCGAGCGGCAAGCCGGGCGTGAAGCAGGACGTGAAGAACGCGGGCACGGACACGAAGAATGCGACCGTGACCGCCGGCCATGACGTGGCCAAAGGAACCGGCAAGGCTTACCACGCCACCGCGCACGGCACGAAGAAGGCATGGACCAAGACCAAGAACGTGACCAAGGGCGCGGTGGATGGGGGCAAGCAGGGCGCGAAGCAAGGCACCGGTCCAGGCACCGGTCAAGCCACGGGTCAAGGCACGGGTCAAGGCGCCGGTCAGGGGACGAATCAGAGCGGCAAGAGCACGCCGCAGCAGTAGTTTCCACTGCGGACTGCTCTAGTTGTGCTTGCCCTTCCACTCCTCGTAGGGGCCCTGGAAGTCTTCAAGGGCGCCGTCGTGGAAGACCCAGAGGCGTGTGGCCACTTCGTCGATGAGGTCGTGGTCGTGGGTGACCAGCAGGACCGTGCCCTCATAGCGCTGCAGGGCGATGTTGAGCGCGTTGATGGCCTCGAGATCAAGGTGGTTGGTGGGCTCGTCGAAGATGAGGATGTTGGGCTTGGTGAGGATCAATTTGCAAAACGCGAGGCGCGCCTGCTCGCCTCCGGAGAGCGCCTCAGTGGGTTTGGCGCCTTCTTCGCCGCTGAACAACATCTGGCCGAGGATGCCGCGAATGTCTTCGATGTGCGCCTCGGGCTTCCAGCGGTGCAGCCAATCGGCCACCGTGAGGCCGTGTTCAATAGTTGCGCCCACGTCCTGCGGAAAATAGCCGACCTGCGCCTCGTGGCCCCAGAAGACGGAGCCGGAATCGATCTTGAAACCGGGATCGGTGAGGCCGGGATAATTCGCGAGCAGGCTCTTGAGCAGCGTGGTCTTGCCCGCGCCGTTGCGGCCCATGATGCAGATCTTCTCGCCGCGCAGCACGTTGGCGGTGAAGCCGTCGATCACCTTGAGATCGGCGTAGCACTTGGTGAGGTGCTTGAACTCGAGCACGTGCTTGCCGCTGGGGCGCACCTGGTCGAAGCGGATGTAGGGGCGCTGGATGTTGGAGCGGGCGAGCTCGTTCGATTGCAGGCGCTCCACTTCCTTGCGCCGGCTGGTGACCTGCGAGGAGCGCGTGCCCGCGGCGAAGCGGGCGATGAACTCGTTGAGCTGGGCGATTTTTTTCTCGCGCTGCGCGATCTCGCTCTCAAGCCGGGAGCGGATCTGCGTCTTGGCCATGACCATGTCGTCGTAGCCGCCGGTGTAGGTGATGATGGTCTGGTAATCGATGTCGGCCGTGTGCGTGGTGACGCTGTTCAAAAAATGGCGGTCGTGGGAGATGGCGATGAGGGTGCCGTCGTAGCCGAGCAGAAAATCCTGCAGCCAGTGGATGGAATCGAGATCGAGGTAGTTGGTGGGCTCGTCGAGGAGCAGGGCTTGGGGCTTGCCGAAGAGCGCCTGCGCCACGAGCACGCGCACCTTTTGCCCGCCCTGCAGCTCGGCCATTTGGCGCTCGTGCAGCGGCTCGGGAATGTCGAGACCGTCGAGCAGAATGGCGGCGTCGCTCTCCGCGGTGTAACCGTCCTCGTCGCCAATGACGCCTTCGAGCTCGCCCAGGCGCATGCCGTCCGCGTCGGTCATTTCGGACTTGGCATAGATGCGGTCGCGCTCTTCAAGCGCGGCCCAGAGCGGCTTGTTGCCCATGATGACGGCGTCGAGCACGCGATAGGCATCGAAGGCGAACTGATCCTGGCGCAGCACGCCCAGCTTGCGCGGGCGCACCACATTGCCTTTTTGCGGCTCGAGCTCGCCGGCCAGAATCTTCATGAAGGTGGATTTGCCCGCGCCGTTGGGGCCGGTGAGCCCGTAGCGGCGGCCGGGCGTGAAGGCGGTGCTGACGTCCTCAAAGAGAATTCTGGCGCCGTAGCGCATGGTGACGTTGGAGACGCTGATCATGCGAACTTCGATTCCTGCCTTGGATTCGGAGCCGCGCGGCGCGAGGGGCAGCCGCGAGGGCGCGGGGGATGCTGAATTTCAAAAGAGATTGGGTGCGGAAAACACCCTGCCGCACCAAAGAATTTGCTTGCGTCCGCACTCTTATTTTCTCACAGCGGATTTAGTGCAGCCGGGTGGCGGCGATGCGCAGCTGTTGAAGTGAGGGGCTAGAAGATTTCGATCAGTTTGGAGAACGCATCGAGCTCGAACAGGTGCTGGCCTTCGGGCGGTTGCGCAACTGCAGCGTGCTCGAGGACCCAGGTGTCCTTGTGGAAGAGAAACACGGCGTGCAGGCCGGCGGCGAGCGCGGGGTTGATGTCGCTCTTGGGGCTGTTGCCGATCATCCACGATGTGTGCGGCATGAGCTCGTGGCGGGCGATCACGGCGCGATACGTGGCGAGGTCTTTTTCGGGGACGATTTCGACTGCGGCAAAGTGACAGGCAAGCCCGGAGCGGGCCAGCTTGTCCGCCTGCTCGGCGTGGTTGCCCTTGGTCATGAGGATGAGGCGATGACGGAGGCCAAGCTCGGCCAGCGTCTCCGTGACGCCGGGAAGCAGCTCGATCTCCTGCTCGGCGATGGCGCGCGCCATACCGCGGACGCGCTCGCGCTTCTCTTCCGTGACATGCGCGGGCGAGAGGCGCTCGAAACAATCGACCAGAGAGCGGGTGAAGCTGGTGAGACCGTAGCCGTGGGCGAGGATGGTTTCGCGCTCGACCGCGTTGAGCGCCTGGCGGACTTCAGCGGGCGAGTACTCCTTGTGATCGAGAAAGCCGATGAAGGCGGCGATGGCGCGCTCGAAGTGGATGTTGTTCTCCCACAGAGTGTCGTCGGCGTCGATGAGGAGAGTTTGGCCTGCGGGGAAGCGGGGCATGGAATGAGGATACGAGGGCAGGGAGCGAGGGAACAAGGGAACAAGGCGCGAATGATTCATCCCCTCTTCATGTAAGCTTGGATTCGCTTGAGATCCAAATGCGAATTGTATTGGATACGTCCGTTGTTGTCGCCGCGCTGCGCAGCCGGCACGGCGCCAGCAACCGCCTGCGCGCCATGGCATATACACGGTTGCCGCAGCTTCTCGCCACGCCCGCGCTTTTTCTTGAGTACGAAGAAGTTTTAGGGCGAAAAGAGCGTCGGAGTATCCACGGGCTTTCGGACGCTGGGGTGCAGGCATTTCTGACTGGACTTGCTGCTATCATTGAACCGTCAGGGTTTTCTATCAATGGCGACCCCAGATGCAGGACGCCGATGACGAAATGGTGCTGGAGACGGCACTCAATGGGACCGCAGACGCGATCGTCACGCACAATGTCAGGGATTTTCTTCCGGCGGCGTCGAGATTTAATCTGCGCGTGGTGACGCCTGCGACGGCGGTGGAGGAGATAATAAAATGAGTGGATCGAAAGTGGAACTGCCACCCTCCCTGCACAATGCAGCCTTGAAGCTTGCCGAAGAAGATGGTGTGTCGTTGAGCCAATGGGTCTCTATCGCTGTAGCACAAAAGATCAGCTCCATCGAGACGGCCGAAGCATTCTTCCAACGCAGGGCTCAAGGCGCAGATCAGATAGATTTCCTGAATATCCTTCGCAATGCCCCGGATCGGCCGGCCGACCCCGATGACGGCTTGAAGGGCTAACGCATTTTCTGAGTAGCTGTATCCCGAAGACGGAAGGCAGAG
>JASHUF010000368.1 GCA_030040175.1 Acidobacteriaceae bacterium | reverse complement strand
GCTCCAGAGAATGTACGTGAAGCCGTAAATCAACAGCTCGGCATCTTTCCGATTCTGGGCAAACTGGACCAGCTTTTCCCGATCGAGGGTGAGGTCGCCCTTCTCGTCAGCATTCAGGCAGTATGTCGTCTCCGTCGCAAAGGGCTGCAGTCCGCGAATCGCCGCGCCGCGCGCTCCCATCGCGCTCCCGTTTCCTTTCAGGTTCGCGGTGTCCACTACCAGGTAAGGTCTTCTGGCCGGACCAATAAAATCCCGGACGATGACGACGGTTCCCTTCGTCATTCGCCGCGAGGTGGGCGCATCGAGCACCACCCGGCTCGGCGACTGCGACGTGGTTGCGCTGGAGGTGAGCGTTGTCTTCACCTCGCCAGATTCGACAAATGCAAGCGGGGGATTGGCCTTCAGAATCCCCACCGGAATGTACGGCAAGTCGCTTACGCGTTGGGCTGAGCGATACTGGACCGGCCAGTGTTCGACATAGCTCCTATATCCTGCGTGGCGCGTGCAGGCGAACTCCAGTTCCTGCTTCAACAGATCCAGCAGGCCGGCCTGCTTTTCGTCGGGAGCCTGGCAAAACGGAGGCATCGACAGCAATTGATCGATCTTTTCATCTAATTGCTGGATGACCATTCCTTGCCCACTCCGAAAGCAGTGCTCGCGCCAACTTCCCGTTCGAGGTCTTAGGAAGCTCCGAAACCAGCCGGATCGAATGGAGCGTCCAGTGCGCTGGAAGCTTCCGGCTGATCTCTTCCGTCTTGAGGGACCTCTCTCGATCCGGCACTACCAGCAACATCAGCGCCTCGCCGGCTTCCGGGTGCGCCACGGCGCACGCGCCGCACTCGTACACGCCGGGAATCGCGGCCACTCGTCCTTCGACTTCCGCCAGGCTCACGCGAGTTCCACGGATCTTCAGGAAAGCTCCTCGGCGACCCAAGATCCAGAGATAGCCGTCGTCGTCCTGACGCGCAAGATCGCCGGTTCGCAGCCATTCATCCCTGAATACGCGTTGTGTCTCCTCCGGATCATTCCAGTAACCGCAACAGATCGAAGGCCCCTTCACGAGCAGTTCGCCCACTTGCCCCAAGGGCACTGCGTTCCCATCCTCGTCTACGATCGATGCGGTCAGATTGTCCAATACACGGCCCACGCTTCCGGGTTTTTCGCCCCAGCGCTCCGGCTCCATGCAGGCAATCCGCGCCGTCGCTTCCGTTTGCCCATACATCACGAAAAACTTCACATGCGGGAAGGTCGAACGCATCTCATTCACTTTTTCCGGCGCCAGACCACCGCCGGCCTGGAGAAACCGCTTCAAACGGGGCAGAACAAGTTTGCGAATGTTTGATCGGCTGAGCAGTACATTGTAGACTGTCGGCACTCCCGCAAAGGTGGTGCACTCGAACTCCGCCATGGACCGCAGAACCTTGTCCGGGAACATGAACCGGCGATCGAACACCACCCCACCCCCCTGATAGAGATGCGAATGCAGAACACTGGCGCCGAAGCAATAGTTGATGGGAAGAATCGCCATCGCCCGTTCGTCCGCACCTAGCTGCTGGCTGCGGATAATGGCTTCCGTATTGGCGATCAGATTTCCGTGGCTCACCATCACGAATCGCGGAACTCCCGTGGATCCGGAAGTAGCCATCAAGGCCGCCAGATCAGTGGCCGCGCAAGCAGCAGGCGGCATCCCTTGCGCATTCTCTCTCGCCAGGTCCCCCTGCAGAAAGGTGGCAGATCGGGTCTCGCGGTCCCGCCTTAGGGCTGCTTCGCTCCAAATGGCTTTCGCACCCGTTGCATTAACGAGTGCAGCGGGCGAAGAGGTCAGCGCGCGCTCTTCCACCGGCACCGCAACAAGCCCGGCGTAGATCGCCCCCAAATAGACCAGCGCACTCGCGGGCGAAGGCGAACAGCCGATCAGCACACGATCGCCATTTTGCAGTCCGGCAGAACGCAGAGCGGCGGCATAAGCCGGAATCAGCCCTCGCAGCTCCGCCCAGCCAATCGTGCGCCCCGTCACTGCGTCGATCAGGTGCGAATTCTCTCCCAGGCGCTCCCAGAGCCGCCCGGCAAAGTTCGAATCCACAGCAACCGCCATTTCAGACGTTTTTACCTATTTTTGCGGAGACGATCCGGACAATCTCGCGGACGTTTTCCATTTCAATCAATTCGTCCACATCCAGGCTGATACCGAAGGTCTGCTCTAGATTACTGGCCAGCGACAAGTGGCCCACTGAATCCCATCCAGGAATATCGCTGGCGCTTGTATTCAACGTCACCAAAGCCGGATCGATCTCAAAGGCACTCTTGAAGGCCTCGCGGACCTGGTTCAGAACATAATCATCGTTCATTCTGACGCTCCTTCATCCCGTTGGCGCTCGGTATGGCTGTATTGGGCCCGTGAGTAACAGATTTCTGAAATGCTTTCAGCGAAGATTAGAAATTTCTTAGATTATGCCATAATTCCGGCGCCGCCATCGACAACGAGTGTCTGGCCCACAATCCCCGAGGCGGCATCCGAGCACAAGAAATGGGCCCCGG
>JASHUF010000367.1 GCA_030040175.1 Acidobacteriaceae bacterium | reverse complement strand
TGATGACCAAGGACACGCAGCTCAAGCCCGACGAGGCGCTTTTGTGGGTGAAGCTTGGCTACGCGCAGGCGGGGGAGAAGAAGTATGACGATGCCATCGCCACATACAAGAAGGCGATCGACCTGGAGCAGGCTGCGAAGAAGCCGCGCATGGAGGTGATCGGCGTGGCCGAGGCGGGACTGGGCGAGGTCTACGCGCGCTCGGGCAAGGTGCCGGAGGCCAATGCGGCCTACGATGCCGCCGCCAAGGACGATCCCACCAGGGCCGGGCTCCATCTGCGCAACGAGGCCGTCATCTTCTTCCAGGAGCACAACACCACGGCGCAGGTGGACGCCGCCAATGAAGCCATCAAGGTCGATCCCAACGATGCCATCCTTTACTACATCAAGGGGCAGGGACTGATCCAGAACGCCACCATCGATCCCAAGACCAACCGCATCGTTCTGCCCGACGACTGCACTGCGGCCTACCAGAAGTATCTCGATCTGGCGCCGAATGGCCAGTTCGCCGAGGAAGTTGCCGGCATTCTGCAGCAGGCCGGCCAGAAGATCAGCTCGTCCTACAAGGCGCCCAAGAGCCACTAAGGCATTTCTCCTTCGGATATAGCCGTCTTATAGCCCTTTGCGGGGTGCCGATTTCTTGTTGCAATCGGCACCTGACCCCGGCGGCTTGGGTGTACAGCAGAAGGAGAAATGCGTTAGCGGCCCACCCGCTTTTCGGCGCAGTTTTCGCTTGTGTTTCTTCGCGGGCGTTCGCTCCGGCGGACGCCCTTCTGGCCTCAATCCACGCCGAAAGTAATGATCGGATCGTTAAGCGAGTCGGCTCCCGGGACCGAGATCCAATACTCGCCCGGGCTCAGGTGAGCGTTCGGCGGACTCAGCAAATAAGATGACGATCCGTACTTGACCGCTTCGAGCGAAATCACGTCGTTGGTCCCTGTTTGCGTGCGCCCCTTGGTCACCGCGACTACGCAGGTGCGCTCCCCGGACTTGACTTCCATTGGATAGATCTCCATCTTCTCGATGTTGCCGGACTGCAGATCCGAAAACGGTCTGAAGACAAAAGCAATCTTGTCGCTGGAGGAGACGCGAAAGCTTGATCGCGCGCCCTGGACCACGTTGATGGCTTGGACCGACCCCCATCCCGCCTTGTTCTTGCGTTTCCACTGTTCTCCGGGCAGCTCCTTCAGCGCATGCGTGGCCGGATCAAGAAAGAAGATCTTGCCCACCACCTCAGGCTCCTGAGTCGTTGGAACCTGCGTCGCCGGCTGAGCCCCGTTTGCGTTCGCCCGGGGCGCCGCAGCTGCGCCCGACGCTTTCAACACGATGGCGGAGACAACTTTGTCGCTCGCTCCCGCCGCCTTGAGGGCGATCAGCGCATCGGGAGAGGTGTCATAGGTTCCCGGTGAGGCGTTGATGGTGGAGACAATGATGTCATCCGACAAGCCGGCCTTGACCAGCTTGATCACGCTGCTGTTATCCATCGCCTGCTGTGCGAAAACCAGGATCGCGCTGAGCGTTAGGACGGCAACCGTGGCCAGGCTCTTACCCATAGCTTCTCCTCCTTTTATCCAGCCGAGAGAGACCGAAAAGGGAACCATGAGGGAGTGCAGAGAATCATTACTCGAAGAGGGCGGGTTGTGCAACCGCATGAGCGGCGCGGGTAAGCGGGTTACGCTGAATGTCCCCCTTTCGAAGGCATCGGACCTGCTCCTTTGATTTCCTGCTTGGCCTTCCGGCATCCCTCACGATCGCGGCGCACTTTAACTACAATCCAATCCATGAGCCCGACGCTGCCCAGCTACGACGAAGCCGCCCGGCTGGTTGCGGCCTGGGCGGCGCAGATTCCTGCGCCCGGGAAAATCGAACGCGTCGAGCTCGCCGCCGCTGCGGGCCGCGTGCTGGCCGCGCCCCTCCTGGCCGACCGGGACCAGCCCGCCTTTGCCCGCTCCACGCGCGACGGCTACGCCTGCCGCGCAGCAGAGGCCGCGGCCCACGCCTGGCTGCGCGTGGCCGGCAGCACCCGCGCCGGGGAAGCGCCTGCCGGCCCGCTCGCGCCCGGCACCGCGTGGGAGATCATGACCGGCGCCCCGGTGCCCGCGGGGGCCGACGCGGTCATGATGCTGGAGCACGCCGACATCGACGCCGGAGATGGCCGCCTCCGGCTCGCGGCTGCGCGCACGCTTGCAGCCGGCGAAAACATTGTGGCCCGCGGCGCGCAGGCCCGTGCCGGCGATGAGCTGCTCGCGCCGGGCGCCCTGATCGGCGCCGCGCAAATTGCGCTCGCCGCTGCGTGCGGCGCGGCCGCGCTCGCGGTCTACGCGAAGCCGCGCGTGGCTATTCTTTCAACGGGCGACGAATTGGTGCCCGTCGAAGCCGCACCCGCGCCGGGCCAGATTCGCAACTCCAATGCGCCTATGCTGGCCGCGCTGGTTTCGGCCGCGGGCGGCGAGCCGTGGATTTTGCCCACGGCTGCGGACACAGCCGGCGCCCTGGACGCCGCACTCGCTGAGGCTGCGGCAGCGGACCTGCTCCTCATTACCGGCGGCGTCTCCGCGGGCAAATTCGATCTGGTCGAGCCGGCGCTGCTCAAGCGCGGCGCGCGCTTTCACTTTACCGGCGCGCGCATCCAGCCGGGCCGGCCGGTGGTGTTTGGAGAAATCCCCCGCCCGGCCGCTTCGCTTGTCCAAGATGAGAGCCGTGCGCAGCACCAGAGCCGCACGCAGTGCTGCTTCGGGTTGCCGGGCAATCCGGTGTCGTCGGCGGTCACGTTTCTCCTTTTTGCCGCGCCCGTGCTGGCTGCGCTCGCCGGCCGCGCCGAGGCCGAGCGCGGACCGCGCTTTGCCCTGGCGCGTTTGAAAGAATCGGTCAAGAGCAAATCCGGCCTCACGCGCTTTTTTCCTGCCGCGTGCACCTTTGGCGCAGCAGGCGCTTCCGCCATTGCGGACGAGATGCCGCAAGTGACACGCATTCCCTGGCAGGGTTCCGGCGACCTCGCCGCCATGGCGCGCGCCAACTGCTTCCTCGTCGTGCCCGAGGCATCCGATGCGCTCGACGCGGGCGAGTTCGTCCGCATCCTGCTGGCCTAGCTCGGCTGCGGCTTATGCCAAACTCTCAAAAGTAAACCCCATATATGGGTACCATAGTGGTAATGCAACAACATATAGTATGTATTGACGATTTTTTGAGATAGAATGTATTGTTAAACAGCGACTGGGTGGAGACGCTACGCGACTCATGCAGGGCCGAATGGCCCGGCCCCAGACGCTTTCTTTTTCTCCCCTAATTCCTAACCGAGGTCAGTTGATGTATCTATGCTACATCGACGAAAGTGGCGTGCCCGAGATCGGACAAGGCACGTCGCATTTTGTCCTGGTAGGTCTCTCCATAGAAGCATGGGATTGGAAACGGCAAGATCGCGAGGTATCAGAAATCAAGAGGAAATACGGGCTCGCGAACGCAGAAGTTCATACAGGCTGGATGACACGCCGATACCTCGAGCAAGAGCGAATCCCAGATTTCGACAAGTTAGCTTGGAATGATCGTCGAATTCAGGTAAAGGCGGCGAGGGATGCGCACTTGCTCAAGATCGCTGCTACAAGGGGGCCACGGGAGGCGCAACCCCTGAGGAAGACTTATCGCAAAAGCGAAGCCTATACGCATCTCACGCTCAGTGAACGCTCTGCTTTTCTCAAGGAATTGGCGGATTTGATAGGGGGATGGGGCAACACTCGCCTTTTCTCCGAGTCTATTGATAAGACTTCGTTTGGAACGACCCCTCCTCTAATTCCTCCCCGCGAAGAAGCATTTACCCATGTAGTCAATCGCTTTGAGAGATATCTGGTAGACGTCGGCGGTCAGCATAACGTCGGGTTACTTGCGCACGATCATGATGAAACCTCGGCAGACCGTCTTACGCAGCTGATGCGTCAGTTCCATGCCAGCGGGACGATGTGGAATCGGATCACGCGGATCATTGAGACTCCATTCTTCGTGGATAGTCGTTTGACTGTGGGGGTCCAGCTCGCTGACTTGTGCGCCTATGCGATCCGTCGCTATTGCGAAAACGGAGAGACGGATTTGTTCAACCGGATTTATCCGCGTGCGCATAGAGTCGCCGGCCATGTCGTTGGCCTGCGCCATTACGTTAAGGGAAGGCAGTGTAGCTGTATCATATGCTCCAATCATTAGATTGTGCTCAATCGGTATCGTCGCGCGGCAGAAGCAGAATTGTTTGCTAGAGGGCAGCGACTTTGAATGGTACATTCGGAAGCAGCCGCCATGCCGACCTCCCGCAAAGCGCAGCTCTCGCACTACTCGAAATCCGGCCGCGCGCGCATGGTGGACGTGAGCGCGAAGCCCGCGACGCGGCGCACTGCCACGGCCTCGGCCTTCGTCCAGCTCTCGAAGACCGTGCTCGCCGCGCTGCCCTCCAACCCCAAAGGCAATCCGCTTGAAGTGGCGCGCCTGGCCGGCATCCAGGCCGCCAAGCGGACTTCGGAACTGATCCC
>JASHUF010000366.1 GCA_030040175.1 Acidobacteriaceae bacterium | reverse complement strand
CGGGAGGGAGTCCAAGGACCTGCAGTTGTAGCCCCGCGCGCCCCCTCCCGCAGGGACGGCCGAAATCCACCGTTGCGCAAAATTACGCCGACCAAGAGCACAATCAACTCAGAAAGGGTGCGGCAGGAACGCCGCAGATCGACCCCCCTCCCCCCGCAAACCGCCGAAATTTCACCTAACCCATTCACAATGAGTGGCTTGCAAATTTGACCGCCTCGCAAATCTCGTAGATTCTCGTAAAAACTCTGCAAATCCCGAAGTCCTCTCGCTCCCCCAGTCCCCTAATCCCTTAGTCCCTCAGTCCCTTAGTCCCTCAGTCCTCGTTCCCTGCACCACCACCCCGGCAATCCGCGCAACAGGTAAACTAAAACCATGGCGGAGATTCAGCGCAGAAGAACCCCCACGGTCCAAATCGGACCTGTCCGCGTGGGCTGGGAAGTCCCGGTCGTCGTGCAGTCGATGACCAACACCGATACGGCCGACGTCCAGGCCACCATCGACCAGGTTGCGGCGCTCGCGCTCTCCGGCTCCGAGCTCGTCCGCGTCACCGTCAACAATGAAGACGCCGCCGCCGCCGTCCCGCACATCGTCGAAGGCCTCGAAAAGCGCGGCCTGCGCGTGCCTGTCATCGGCGACTTCCACTACAACGGCCACATCCTGCTCAAAAAATTCCCTGCCGCTGCGCGCGCTCTAGCCAAGTACCGCATTAATCCCGGCAACGTCTCCATCGGCCGCAAAGACGATGACAATTTCCGCACCATGATCGAGTGCGCGGTCGAAAACCAGAAGCCCGTGCGCATCGGCGTGAACTGGGGCTCGCTGGATCAGGCGCTGCTCACGCGCATGATGGACGAGAATTCGCGCCGCCCCGAGCCGCTTTCTGCGCGCGACGTGATGATGGAAGCCATGGTCGCCAGCGCGCTCTCGTCCGCCGCCGCCGCCGAACGCTACGGCTTGCGCCACGACCAGATCATTCTTTCGGCGAAGGTCAGCGGCGTGCGCGACCTCATCGACGTCTACTCGACGCTCGCGGCCCGCTGCGATTACCCGCTGCACCTCGGCCTCACCGAAGCGGGCATGGGCACCAAGGGCGTCATCGCCTCCACCGCCGGCCTCGCGCCGCTGCTCCTCGCCGGCATCGGCGACACCATCCGCGTGAGCCTCACGCCCAAGCCCGGCGGCGACCGCACGGAAGAGGTCCAGGCCGCGCAGCAGATTCTGCAGTCGCTTTCCATCCGCAGCTTTATGCCGCAGGTGACAAGCTGCCCCGGCTGCGGCCGGACAACAAGCACGTATTTTCAGGAATTGGCCGAGCAGATTCAGAGCTACCTGCGCACGCAAATGCCCGAGTGGCGCAAGAAATATCCCGGCGTGGAAGAGCTCAAGCTCGCCGTCATGGGCTGCGTGGTCAACGGCCCCGGCGAATCCAAGCACGCCAATCTCGGCATCAGCCTGCCCGGCACCTTCGAGGAGCCCAAGGCGCCGGTCTACATCGACGGCAAGCTCTCCACCACGCTGCGCGGCGACACCATTGTGGCCGAGTTCAAGCAGATCCTCGACCGCTACGTCGAATCGCACTACGGCCAGAAGGCCGCGAGCGGGGAGCTGGTCGGCACACGCTAGGCTCCGGAGTCAACGCGCGAACGGCGCCAGAAACGGATTCTCGATCCGCACACCTTCAATCGTCTGCCCGTGCTGCATGTCCTCGGTATAGAGAAAGCTGCAGCCGGCCTCACGCGCAGAAGCCAGAATCATACCATCGTACAGGGAGTATCCGTAATGCTCGCAGATCCGGATCGCTGCCCTATGCGTCTCCAGACTCAGCGGCGCAGGATTCGGGCAGGTGCGCAGAATGTCTTCGACAATCTGCATTATTCGGGGCCAGCCAACCAGAAACTTCCGCCGCAGTGTATTCGCCGTCTCATTCAAGGCCTGCACGCTTACCATACCGCCAGCGCTGATAATCTGTCGCGCCTTTTCTGTCTTGTCTCCAGCTTGCGTATACGCATAAATCAGTACATTCGAATCGAAGAACGCGGCCCCAGCCATCAGTCAGCCGCCGTTCCCTGCTTCGTCCGATCTACCAGCTCGTTTGGTCCGCGCGCATTTGCCTCTTCGCGGTCGAACTTGTATCCGGGGGGAAGCGGCACAGCCAGCCTCCGCATCCGCTCCAGCGCCTTCTCGCGCCGCTCGTCAGGAGACACTTCGATCTTTCTCTTGCCCCGGACGGCAATCTCGATTTCGTCGCCCTCGCGAATTCCCATATCTTCCACGAGCGCTGCGGGCAGCCGAATCGCCAGGCTGTTTCCCCATTTCGAAACCTTCATTGAGGCGCCTCCGGATATACACTGTCCATTGTATATCAAATATGTATACTGATGATATTATGGATGCTTAGTCGATTCTTGGATCGCGCGGATTCATTTTGCGGAAGCTCGCGCCACCTGGAACCGCACGGAGTAGCCCAGCCCCACGGAATAATCCGGCGCCGCCGCGGAGAGCCCGAAGCTCGCATGAAAATCGATCTGCTGGTGCGGCGTGGGCTTTATGCACGCGCCCAAGTTCACCAGTTGCGCCGTCCCGCCGCGCTCCGGAAAAGATCCGGCATATTCGCCCCACGCGTCGACCGTCGCCG
>JASHUF010000365.1 GCA_030040175.1 Acidobacteriaceae bacterium | reverse complement strand
GAGAGATCGAAACGCTTCTCCACCGCGCCGGTTGCAGCATCGACCATGACCACAAAATCGGAAAGGTTATCGGCAACGAGAAGCTTTTCGCGTCCGGACCGGTTCAGAACGGCAATCGCCGCCGGATAGGGCACGCCCATATTGCTCTCGGTGCCGGCCGGCAAGCGGGTGGTGCGGCCGGGCGCCAGGCTCTCCCTGGGCAGAGGAATCAGCCGGTCAGGCGCGATTTTTCCATCATTGAAGGTGTAGACGGCAATGCCGCTGCCCACCGCATCTTTGTCGTTGCCGACGGGATCGGTGAGCGAGGCTAAGCTCGCGTAAATGCGGCTGCCGTCGAGGCTGAAGGCGAGACCGGAGTAGAGAGTCTGCTTGGCGCGCAGCGGAGTGCGTGCGTCAGGAAAATCGGTGAGCGTGTCCATCTGCGTGTCGAGCACGGCCAGCGACTGCTCGTAATGCGACTCGTAGGTGCCGTAGCCCGCGTTGACCGTAACCACGTAGCGGCCGTCGGGGGAGATGGCCATGGACAGGGGAAGGCCGTTGATGCGCCGGGGATTGCCCGGAATTTCGCCCAGCAGTTGTTTGCTCGTGGGCAGATTGATCATTTGCGCAAACGGCGCCGCGGGCGCGGCCAGCATGGCCGCAGAAAAGATTGCCGGGAACTTTGCCTTCATGCGAAACCTCGGGGGAAGCAATCGACGTTGTTCCGTAAAGATGCGGCCACAATCGAAGGATTCAGCGCGGCAATCGCGCCCAAGAGGGATTGTACATGTGAGAGGCCGGCGCCCTGCAGGTTGCGCACTGACCCAGAAAAAGATCGTCTTTGACGCCAAGCGCGCATTCAGGCGCGATCCGGCGCGCCGCGCGCAGCGGCTGCGCAGCTTGCCCGGCTCGGCTCAGTCGGTCTTGCCCTCGGTGCCGTTGATGCCGGCAGGCAGGTCCAGCGCAACCAGCGCAAAGCGCGTCTGCCCGCCTGCGGAATTTTCGAATCCGACGATATGCTGATGGCGCTCGGAGCCGGCCTTCAGCTCAAAGTTGCCCTCTTCGCTGTGAAAGCTGCCCGCGTCGGCATGCACTTTCCGGTTGTCGTCGCAGGTGAGTCCTTCCGCGGTGACAGCCGGCGTTCCCACGGCCTGGTTGCCCTCGCAGGTGAGCACCTCGCCGTAACGCGCGAGAGCCTTTTTGTAAAACGCCGCCACCTGGTCCTGCTTGTCCATGGTGCCGTAGGTCACGGCGCGGACGCGCAACTGCCACTCGCCGAAACCCAGGTGCACATCGGCGGACTTGTGCGAGTCGTCGTCCTTGACTGGCCGCGCACCGGGGTAAACCGGCAGACCGAGATCCGCGGCCGTAGTCTGATCGGTGTTCACGCGAATGCCGCCAAACGGCGTCTCCATCTGCACGTCCTTGTCTTCGCCGTTGGCTCCTTTTTCCACGTGCAGCCGGCAACCGGCCGCCCACGCCGCAAGAACGAGCGCGGCGATAGCTGCGGCGGCGCGGCGCGTGCGCAGGCGGGAAGGGCTCGGAGCCGGAGTTCGCATCGACTTCCGTTCCATGGGATTTCCCTCTCATTCCTCTGATACGCCTGCGGCGCTGCTTCGGTTCCCGGGCGCTCTTTGAGAAATCCGCGATCCGCCGCTGGTCAGAAGCCTGGCCTTGGAATCCCAGGCTTTGCGCAAACTTCCACAAACAAAAGGGCCGCAGCGCACAGGCGCAGCGGCCGTTTGCTTCCGGAGTCAAGCCGCTTCAGTGCGAGCGGCCATTGGCGCCGGAGGGCGGGTCTTCCTTGCTGCTGGTGGCCCACAAAATCGAAATGGCAAAGACCACGATGACGACGGGAACAACCAGAAACGGCGAACTGATGCTCATCGGGTGAGGCTCCTTCACTTCTCGAAGTGTAGCAGAGCAGAGATCAGGGGTCAGGAAACAGGGGACAGCTTCTCGCGTCGCTCACGTGCCGGGCCCCGGGACTGATTACGGATCAGCGATTGCTGATCCCTGACCCCTGTTCACTGTTCACTGATCGCTGTTCACGGCTTCGGATAATCGACGCGGATGGTCAGAATCTCATAGGGATGAATGGGGACACGGACTTGATCGCCCGCGGTTTCAAGCGCGCTGCCCTCGGGTGCTTCCATAAGATTTGTCTCCGTCGCGCCGGTTGCGCCCGGCGGAATGTGGAACTCGGCAGTCGCCTCCTTGCCCGCCCATTCGTAGGCGCGGAAGATGAGGCCATTCGCATCTTCGGCTTTTTTCACCGCCGTGAGCACCACATCGTCCGGTCCCGCCGACGCAAATGAGTGCTGCGCCGGCAGCGGTCCCTGATGCGCGGTGGTGACGACGGCCTTCAGCGGATAGTCGTACTCCCAGCCGTGGCGGACCGTGAGCGCGTCCTTCCATGTGCCCGCGTGGGGGTAGAGCGCGTAGTCGAAATGGTGCTCGCCCTGGTCGGCGTCGGGATCGGGCCAGGTGGGTCCGCGCAGCAGCGAGAGACGCAGCAGGTTGCCCACAGCGTCGTAACCGTATTTGTCCTTGTTCAGCAGGCTCAAGCCGTGCTTCGCGTCGCCCAGGTCAGCCCAGCGCATGGCCGGCACCTCGAATTGCGCCTTCTCCCAGGAGTTGTTGCGCGTGGTGGCGCGCTCGATCTCGCCGTAGGGAATTTCATAGGTGGCAAAGTCGCTGGTGGCGGCGAGCGGAAAAGCGGCTTTGAGCAGCACATGACGCTCGTGCCAGTCGAACTGGTTGTCGATGTTGACCAGGCCCGCGCCGGGCGGCAGCGTGATGGTCTGCACGAACTTCGAGCTCTGCCACGAGCGCGTGATGCGGATGGCGGGTTGATTGGTCTTGGCGCCGGTCAGCTCCACCGAGTCGGCCGAGTCGAGCAGCGAAGGCGTCTCGTCCAGCGTGCCGGGATCGATGTTCCAGGCATCGTAGTCCTTGGGCGTGTCCTTGAAGGCCTGCAGCTCGTTGCCGCACGCGCCTTTGGCCAGGTACTCGGTGCCGGCGAGCTGAATGCTGGTGATGCAGCCGCTCTTCTTGTCCACAGCCACGCGCAGATCGTGGTCCGCAAGTTGCAGCGTCGCGCCCTGGTCTGACGCCGCTGCGCCTACGCCGGCGGCGCCGCGCTTGCTCGTCAC
>JASHUF010000364.1 GCA_030040175.1 Acidobacteriaceae bacterium | reverse complement strand
AGCGCCTGAGGGAAGCGATTCTTTCCGGCAAATACAGGCCCGGCGACCGCATGAATGAGAGCATGATCGCGCGCGAGTTTGGAATCAGCCGAATCCCCGTCCGCGAGGCCCTCTTCCAGCTCCAGGAATCGGGATTTGTCACCAACCACAAAGGGAAGGGGATGTTCGTCACCCGCTTGTCGGAAGAAGATACCCAGATGATCAACAGCATCCGCCTCGTTTTGGAGACGGAAGCCTTCAAGCTTGCCCGTGCGCGCATGACGCCCGGCACCGCGGCGGCGCTTACAAAGCTGGTTGATCGCATGGAGGCCTGGAAGGGCGAGCTGGCCGATTCCGCAGCCATGGATCTCGAGTTTCACCGGACGGTTTGGAGCGCCTCCGGCAATCCGTACCTTTTGAAAACCCTGGAACCCCTCACAGGTATGCTGTTCGCCCACAAGACGCTCGAGCATGTGAGCTTCGAGTTGCATCAATGGCGCCTGAATCATCACCGTGCTCTCCTGGACGTGCTTCTCAGTCCGGCTCCCCAGGACATTCGGGGTGCGCTGCTCATGCACTTGCGCATGTCTTACAAAGATCCGGAGCGCTTCTCGAGCTTCGTAAAGCCCGTGCCTTCGGCTTTGCCGCTCCGTTCCTTCCGCGAGACGGAGATCGCGGCCCCTGCAGCAGGAGCCGCTGCAGAGCCGGTTGCGCTCCCGGGAGGGCGCTCGGAGCAGACGGCGGGTCGCGATCCCCTCCGCTCCTGAGCGGTTGCTTGCAGATCGCAGACCGTGCCCTTCCGGACCCAATCGGGGTATGTGTCGCGCTGCGGGCATCATGGGACACGCCTCCGCGATGGTATAATGTATACACATTGCGTCTTACTGCCGCATTCCAGGCTATACGCAGCGGGAATTCCTCTGATGATCGGCTGTTCCTCTGTTCGCGGCGCAGGAGAGCCCGGTCGCGCAAACATCCCGCAGCAACCGGGGGGCCTTCAGAGTAACCCATGAAATCCGGAGTGGCATTGCGGTCGACAGCCTGGTTTGGTCCGTCCGATAAGAACGGATTCATTCATCGCAGCTGGATGCGCGGGTATCCGGAAGACGTCTTCAATGGAAGACCGGTCATCGGCATCTGCAACACCTGGTCGGAGTTGACCCCCTGCAACCTCCATTTTCGCGATCTGGCAGAGCACGTGAAGCGCGGCGTCTGGGAGGCGGGTGGTTTTCCGGTGGAGTTCCCGGTTATGTCGCTGGGCGAGACCAACCTCCGGCCCAGTTCAATGCTTTTCCGCAATCTGGTCAGCATGGACGTGGAGGAGTCCATCCGCGCCAACCCCATCGATGGCGTGGTGCTTCTCTGCGGTTGCGACAAGACAACTCCCGCTCTGATCATGGGCGCCGCAAGCTGCGACCTGCCGACCCTGGTGGTCTCCGGCGGCCCCATGCTGAACGGAAAGTTTCGCGGCGAGGATATTGGCTCCGGGACAGACGTGTGGCGGTTCAACGAAGAGGTCAAGGCCGGCGCCATGAGCCTGCCCATGTTCCGCGAGGCAGAGGCCTGCATGTCCCGTTCCTCGGGTCACTGCATGTCGATGGGTACTGCCTCCTCGATGGCCTGCATGGTGGAGGCGCTCGGACTGGGCCTGCCGCAGAATGCGGCCATTCCGGCCGTCGACTCGCGCCGCCCGGCGCTGGCGCACATGGCCGGGCGCCGCATTGTCGCGATGGTGCATGAAGACCTGCGCATCTCCAGGATCCTCACCCGGGAGGCCTTCGAAAACGCCATCCGCGTCAACGGCGCCGTCGGCGGTTCCACGAATGCTGTCATTCACTCGCTTGCCATCGCGGGGCGCATCGGCGCTCAACTCGGCCTGGATGACTGGGACAGGCTGGGACGGCAGATGGCGACCATCGTCAACCTCATGCCCTCAGGCCGGTTCCTGATGGAAGACTTCTACTATGCCGGTGGTCTGCCCGCGGTATTGCGGGCTCTGGGCGAGGCCAACCAGCTTCATCGCGATTGCCTCACCGTGAACGGCAAAACGATCTGGGAAAACTCGAAGGATGCGCCGAACTGGAATACCGAAGTCATCCGGCCCCTCGACCGCCCCGTCGCCGCCAACGGCGGCATGGCGATTCTGCGCGGCAATCTCGCGCCCAACGGCGCGGTACTCAAGCCTTCCGCCGCTTCACCGCATTTCTTCCGGCATCGGGGGCCGGCCGTCACCTTCGCCGACATCGAGGACTACAATCGGCGCATCGCCGATCCCGATCTGGTGGTGGACGAAAACTCCATTCTTGTCCTCAAGAATTGCGGACCGTGCGGCTATCCCGGCATGGCCGAAGTGGGCAACATGGGTCTTCCGCCGAAGCTGCTGAAGCGCGGGGTGAGAGACATGATCCGCATCTCAGACGCGCGCATGAGCGGAACCGCTTACGGCACCGTCGTCCTGCACGTGGCTCCGGAGGCAGCCGTCGGCGGACCGCTGGCCCTGGTCCGCGACGGCGATAGGATCGAACTGTGCCTCGAATCGCGCAAGCTGCATCTTGACGTTTCAGAAGACGAGCTCGCCCTTCGCCGCGCCGGGTGGCGCAAGCCGGAACCGGCAATGAAGGGCGGTTACCAATCGCTGTATATCGAGCGCGTCCTGCAGGCCGACCAGGGAGCCGATTTCGACTTCCTGGTGGGCTGCCGTGGCGCCGGCATACCCCGGGAGTCGCACTAAGGCATTTCTCCTTCGGATAGAGCCGTTTTCGGCGCTTTCCGGGGTGCCGATTTCTTGCTGAAATCGGCACTTGACCTCAGTGGCTTCGGTGTACAGCAGAAGGAGAAATGCTTTAGCGTGAACAGGATCGATCTCCATGGCCGCTCGGCCGCCATCACCGGCGGCGCTCAGGGAATTGGCAAGGCGATTGCCGAAAGGCTGCTGCTCTCCGGAGCCCAGGTTGCGCTCTGGGATCTGGATGAGGCGGCGCTGAACGCAGCCGCGGCGGAACTCGGCGCCAAGGGCCGCGTGCACACGCAGCCGCTGGACGTGACCGACGCGCGCGCCACGGAAGTTGCTGCCGGGGAGACCGCCCGCGCTCTGGGCAAAATCGACATCCTGGTGGCCAGCGCCGGCATCGCAGGTCCGAACTTCAAAGGCTGGGAGTATCCGCTGGACGCGTGGCAGCGCGTGATCGAGATCAATCTTTACGGCGTCTACCTTGCCTGCCGCGCCGTGATTCCTTACATGCTGCGCGAGTCCTATGGCCGCATCGTCAACATCGCCTCGATTGCGGGCAAAGAGGGCAACCCCAACGCCTCTGCCTACAGCGCCTCAAAGGCCGGCGTGATTGCGCTGACCAAATCGCTGGGCAAGGAACTGGCCGGCCAGAACATCGCGGTGAACTGCATCACGCCTGCGGCGTGCCGCACCCGCATCTTCGAGCAGATAACGCAGGAGCACATCGATTACATGCTGGCGAAGATTCCGCGCGGCCGTTTTGTCGAGTTGGACGAGATCGCCTCCATGGTGGCATGGCTGGTTTCGGCGGAGAACTCCTACACCACGGGCGCGGTCTTCGACCTGAGTGGAGGGCGCGCCACATACTAGCTTCCCATTCTGCTTCAACGGTTTCGCATCGCTCTTATGGCCAGCCATTCCTTTTCGCTCGACGGCCGCATCGCCCTTGTCACCGGCGGTGCAAGCGGCATCGGCGCAGCCACCGTCAAGGAACTCGCCCGCGCCGGCGCCCAGGTCTGGATCACCGACATCGATCTGCCTGCTGCCAAAGCCCTCGCCGCTTCCGTGCCTTCGGCCCGGGCCCTGCATCTCGACGTCACCAGTCCCGGCTCCATCGCTGCCGCCGTCGCCCAGGCCGGCAGCCTCGACATTCTCATCAACAATGCCGGCATCGGCCACGTGGGCTCCATCGAGAACACCGACCCCGAGGACTTCGACCGCATCGTCAACGTCAACGTGCGCGCGGTCTACCTCATGACGCGCGCTTTTCTGCCGCTTCTCCTGGCCGCGCGCGAGCGCCATGAGGCCGTCGGCGCAATCGTCAACGTCGCCTCCGTTGCAGGGCTCGTGGGCATCCGGCAGCGCTTCGCCTACTGCGTCAGCAAAGGCGCCATCGTCGCCATGACGCGCCAGCTTGCCGTGGATTACCCCAAGACTCTGCGTGTCAACGCCGTCTGCCCTGGCACCGTGCAGACTCCGTTTGTGGAGGCCTATCTCGAGAAGTTCCACAGGGACAACAAGGAAGAAGTACGCGCCGAGCTTCGCGCCCGCCAGCCCGTCGGACGCCTCGGCCGTCCCGAGGAGGTGGCGGCCGCAATTCGATATCTGGCGTCAGACGAAGCCGCATTCGCCAATGGCACGATACTCAACATCGATGGCGGATTGACCGCGGCTTAGGGCCTGTTAACACGATTAGGACGGCAGCGACGGGAGCGGATTTTTCCGAGTGCGCGAAGCGAGGAGTGGCAAATGCTGAAGCATTTTAGCGACGAGCGACAAAGCAATCGGGAAAATCCGCCCCGTCCCTTCGGGTTCTACCCAAACGCGCAAGAACGGCGCGTTTGGGGCCCTGGGTTGCGGCGAAAATCGGGCCATACTTTGTTCCACCCCAATGCACAAAGACGTGCCTTGGGGACCCCGGTCGTCTGGCCCGATTTTCGCTCGCAACGCTGTTCGCCCAAATCGTGTTAACAGGCCCTAGTCCGGCAGCGCGAAACTGTAAAGCGTGTTTCCGGCCGAGATGGCCACGTATTGCTTGCCATCGACGGCGTAACTGATGGGCGCGGAGGCAATCGAGTCGGCGGCGTGGAAATGCCAGAGAGGCTGGCCCGACGCCGCATTCAGAGCGATGAGGTTGCCGTCGCCGGTGGCCAGAAAAACCAGGCCGCCGCTGGTCGCCGTCACGCCGGCCGCCATCGACTCGCGATAGAGCCGGTAGGTCCACACCCGGTTGCCGGTCGCGGTGTCGATGGCGATCAGCTCGCCGTGGTGTTCCTGGTTCGGTACAAAGAACGGCCGTCCCCCCATGTACTCCCGTCCCGGCTCATACTGCTCCGGTGCGCTGCGGAATCCGGTCAGGCCGCCGGTGGTGATGGTCACGTAGAGCCTGGACTGGGCGGGGTCGTAGGAGGGATTGTTCCAGTCAGTGCCGCCAACCATGCCGGGCGAAACGGTGCTGCCTTCGGGGCTTGCCATCCAACCCGGCAACAGGATGGGGCTGCCGTCGGGATGAAAGCCGCCGTTCCAGGTCTGATTCGTGTAAGGCTTGCCGAGGACGAGCTTTCCCGTGTTCCGGTCAAGGACGTAGAAGATGCCGTTGCGGTCTGCCTGCAGCACGAGCTTGCGCGGCGCGCCGTCGATCGTGCGATCGGCGAGGATCACATCCTCGTTGGCGTCCCAGTCGTGGGTGTCGCTGGGCGTGAACTGGTAATACCACTTGAGCTTCCCGGTCGCCGGATCGAGCGCGATCACCGAACAGGTAAACAGGTTGACGCCCTTGCGCACGTCGGCGTCGAGGTCGGGGCCGGGATTGCCCACCGTCCAGTACAGCATGTCCAGATCGGGATCGTAGCTGCCGGTGAGCCAGGTGGCTCCGCTTCCGTGTTTCCAGCTGTCCCCGCTCCAGGTCTCGTGCCCGGGTTCTCCCGGAGCGGGAATCGTGTAGAACCGCCAAAGCCGCTTGCCCGTGACCGCGTCGTAAGCATCGACGAAGCCGCGGATGCCGAACTCGCCGCCCGCCACACCGATGACGACCTCGTTCTTGACGGCCAGCGGCGCCTCCGTGATCGAATACCCCTGCATGGTGTCGGCAACCGGGGTCTCCCAGAGAACGCGGCCGGTCCGCGCGTCGAGCGCCACCAGCGCGGCATCGAGCGTGCCGAAAAAGACGCGGCTGCCGAGCACGGCCACGCCGCGGTTAAACGGGTTCGACTGGTAGGGACTCGTCGCCTTTTGCCGCCGCTCGTACTTCCAGATGGTCAGGCCCGTCCGCGCGTCGATGGCGTACACCCCGGACGCGTCCTCTGACGTGTACGTGGTGTAGAGCGTGCCGTCAACCACGATGGGCGTGGCCTCGAGAAGCGGGCCAGGGGGCAGGGGCACGGCCCAGCGCGCCTGGAGCTGGCTCACATTGCCTGGATTGATCTGATGGAGCGCGGAGAAATGGTCCCCCTGGTAGTCGCCCCAATAGGTGAGCCAGTTTTGCGGCTCCGCCCGCGCGTTCTTGATTCTCTCAAAGGTCAGCCCCGCCGGAAGAGTTGCCTGGACGGTCTTGGCCAGGTCTCGCTCCTTGAGCGTGGAGAGGTAGGCCACCAGGTTCTGAATCTCATCCGGAGACAGCCTTTTGCCGTAGTCGTCCGGCATCAGCGGCTTGCTCTCGGGGTGCTCCTCGACGATTTCGTCGCGGTTGAAGCGGCGCAGGTTGCCGTCCGCGTCGGTGAGAATGAGGGAAAAGTTATCCTCTGCGCGCTTCATGCCCTGGACCACCTTCCCGTCCCGGGTCTTGACGGTGACCGCGACCGGGCCGAACCACCGCCGCCGCATCGGAATCGCTGCGCCCGGATTGAGAATGGCCGCCTTCAGAGACTGCGGCGCGCTTCTCCCGATCGCCGACAGGTCCGGCCCCATGGAGCCGCCCCGCTCGTTCACCTCGTGGCACTGTCCGCAGCCGCCTTTCCCCCAGAAGAGGGCCTCGCCGGCGGCAGGGTCGCCGGGCACGGCCTGGCGTGCCTGCGGGCCGCTGCTGCTCAGGCTGTGGAGATAGGTAATGATCTTCCACACGTCGTCGGCAGGCAGCGCCCCGAAGGAAGGCATCTGCGTGCCGGGAACCCCGGCGCGGATCGTCCGGAAGATGTCCTGTTCTTCGCCGCCGTGAGTGAAGTCGCGGTTGGCGAGCGCAGGCCCGCGTCCGCCCTGCGCATCGCCCCCGTGGCAGCCCTCGCAGGTCTGGCGGTAGAGAGCTTTGCCCGCGGCGATGGCTGCGGCATTGCCGGCAAAGGGGTTCCTGGTTGCGTCCGGCATATCCGGCTGCTGCGCAAGACACGGCAGTGTGCCGGCCAGGGCCATCATGACAAGAACTGCAGCGGACCGCTTCAAGAATCTCTCCATATACTCGCGTGCTTGGCTGCTCATCGCTCTCCGGGACCCGTTCTACTGCGGCAGGCTGTAGGCATAGAGGCTGTCGCCCGCGCCGAACAGAATCCACTGTTTGCCGTCGAGCATATAGGTAATGATTCCTCCGGACTCGTTGGCCGTCAGCTGCTGATGCCAGAGAATCCGGCCCTTGTCCGCGGTGTAAACGATCACGTTCCTCTGATCGTCGCCGGTGATGAGCAGATTGGAGGCGGTGGTAAGAATGCTCGGCCCCACTGTGGTCGGGGCGTTGTTCAGGTTGGGATACGCATGCTTCCAAACCGCATCGCCGGTGAGAGGATCGATGGCCTGCAGAACCCGCACCGTCCGGCCGATTCCCGCTCCCGTGCCGCCGTAGCCGGAGGGCTCGGGGCTGTCGTCGGTGAGGTAATAGATCGCCTTGCCTTCGGTCGCGTTCACGTAGAAGAGGCCGGTTTGCGGATCGTAAGAAGGAGCGGGCCAGTTGCTGGCGTTCAGGATGTTGATGGAACCGCCGACCGAGGGATCCTTGTCCGGAATGGGGATGGGCTCGCCCTCCGGCGAAAGCCCCGAGGTGTAATCCAGGGGAACATAGGGCTTGACCACGAGGTACTTGCCGGTAACGCGGTCCAGGGTGACGAAGAAGCCGTTCCGCGCCGCCTGGGCCACCAGCTTGCGCGGCGTGCCCTTCACCACGCGATCGAAGAGGATCGGGGCCGTGGTGTTGTCGAAGTCGTGCGTGTCGTGCGGGGAGACCTGGAAATACCACTTCAATTTGCCGCTGTCGGGATCGAGCGCCACCACCGACTCTGTCCAGAGATTGGCGCCGGGCCTTCCCTGGCCCGCAAAGACGGGATTGGTGTTGCCCGTGGGCCAGTAGAGCAGATTGAGCTCAGGATCGTAGGTGCCCGGCATCCAGGTCATGCCGCCGCCGTGCTCGGCTGCGGACTCCTTGGGCCAGGTCTTGAGGGCCGGATCGCCGTCCCGCGGGGTTGACCACCAGGTCCACTGCAGCGCGCCCGTCTCCGGATCGAAGGAGTCGAGGAAGCCGGGCATGTCCATCGCGTCTCCGCCCACGCCCACGATCAGATGGTTCTTCACCATCAGCGGCGCCGAGGTGGAGAAGTACTGCTTCCGCGCATCGGCGTAGTTCTTCCGCCACAGCTCCTTGCCGGAGGTTGCATCGAGCGCGATGAGCCAGTTGTCCGGCGTGAGGAAGTAGACGTTCGTCTTCCACACGGCTACGCCCCGCTGGCCGACGAGGTGACCGCCGTGATCCAGCCAGCCGTAGTGCCACAGCTCCTTGCCGCTGCGCGCGTCCAGGGCCCAGACGTGGTCGGGGATGGTAATGTAAAGAACCCCGTCCACGAGGATGGGCGTGCACTTGATAACCGGAACCGGAGCGCCCCGCTGCGCGCCCACATCGGTGATCTTGTACACCCACTGCGCGGCGAGCCGGCTCACATTCGCAGGCGTGATCTGGGTCAGGGTGCTGAAGCGCCGGCCGCTCAAATCCCCGTTGAACGTAGGCCACGAGGACACGGCCGGCGCCCCGATGGAGCTGGGATCGAGATTCACTTCCGGAGCCGGAAATGCCGGCACGCCCAGGCCGGCGAGAACAAGCGCGCCTAAAAGCGCGTGAGCGAGTTTCATTTCAGCGTCTCCAGGTAGGCGGTGACGTTGTGCATGTCGTCGTTGGTCAAAGTCATGATCAGCGCCTCATGCGCGGCCAGCGGGTCCTTCATCTCCACCTCCACTCCCGGTTCGCGGTCGATGGCGTGGGTTTGGCCGGCGCTGTCGATCACGGTGATGCGAAAATCGCTGACCTCCCGGACCCGGCCCGTTATGGTGCCACCGCCGGGCATCCTGACCGTGGCCGCGATCGCCAGCGAGTTGTCTGCGGACCGCGAGGGCCAGATCCAGCCCCGCTGCAGCTGATCGGGCGAGCGGAACCTGGAGGCGATGTGGGCGAAGGTCTCCGTGGTATGGCAGGACATGCAGTGGCCCGCGACGTAGGCCTGCCCTTTCTCCGCACTCCCCACCAGGATGTTCAGCAC
>JASHUF010000363.1 GCA_030040175.1 Acidobacteriaceae bacterium | reverse complement strand
CCCGGTTATCCCTGGTACGAGTTCCTGAACATCCTGGGCATCATCTTCTTTGCGTATTTCTACGTGTCGATCATTATGAAGCCGGATGACATCGCGGACAATTTCCGCAAGTCGGGGTCGTTTATTCCCGGAATCCGGCCGGGCAAGCGCACTTCGGACTTCATCAACGACATTCTCACCCGGATCACGCTGGTCGGCGCGGTTTACCTGATCCTGGTGCAGATGGTGCCCACCTTCCTTCTCTCCGGCATCCGCTTCGACAAGATCTGGCTCATCGGCCGGGTCTTTGAGAACCTGCCCAACTGGGCCATCCACGGCATGGGGGTAACCTTCTACTTCGGGGGCACGTCCCTGCTGATCGTGGTGGGTGTGGCCATGGATACCATCAACCAGGTCGAATCGCAGCTGATCATGCGCCATTATGACGGTTTTTCCCCGCGCTCCGGTCGTATTCGCGGAAGGAAAACATGGTAGATGTCTGCCCTTATGACTGAGATCGACCGGGGCCGGGAAACGGGTTCGAAAACGCTTCCCGGCCCGATTCTTTTGCTGGGAGCGCCGGGCGCGGGCAAGGGGACGCAGGCCAAAGAACTGGTGAAGCTGTGGGGGATTCCGCAGATTTCGACCGGCGACCTGCTGCGCGCCAACGTGGCCCTGGCGACGCCCCTGGGCAAGACGGCCCAGGCAATTATGGCCCGGGGAGAGCTGGTTCCGGACACCCTGGTGAATGAGATGGTGGCCGTGCGGCTGCTCGAGCCGGACACCGTACGCGGCTACATCCTGGATGGATTCCCGCGCACCCTGGGCCAGGCCAACTGGCTGGACGCGCGCCTGGAGGGCCAGCCGGAGGCGCTGCCGGTGGTTGCCGTCAGCATCCAAGTCAACTATAATCAGTTATTGCGCCGCATTACCGGGCGCCGCATTTGTCCAGTCTGCCAGAGCATCTACAACATCTACGTCAATCCGCCCAGGAAGGACGGATTCTGCGATCTGGATGGTGCAGCGCTCATTCAGCGAGACGACGACACGGAAGAGGTGTTCAAGGAGCGCATGCGCGCTTACGCCGCTCTTACCGCGCCTGTGGTCGAGCATTACCGGGCCCTGGGACGATTTGCGGAAGTGGATGGTGACCGGCCAATCGCGGAGATTGCCGCCGGAATTGTAGCCGCCGTTGAGCGCTTACGGGAGTAGTTCGGCTGCGGGCGTAACGCCGCCGGCGGGGTGGTTTGTGTGTAGGGACAGGGATCAGGTTCCAGGGTTCAGGTGTCAGTCGATATAACCTGCGGCCCGCAGCGAGTCTTGCTGAAACCTGACATCTGAAAGCTGGTTTTGTGGCCGTTGTTCTGAAGTCGTCGAAAGAGATCGAAAAGATGCGGCGCGCGGGCCAGGTGGTTCGCGAAGTGCTCGAACTGGTGCGCAGCAAGGTGAAGCCGGGCGCGACCACCTACGATCTCGAAAAGGCGGCGGAAGCGCGGGTGAACGAACTGGGCGTGAAGGCTGCTTTCAAAGGCTATCACGGGTTTCCCTGCGTGTTGTGCACCTCAGTCAACTGCGAAGTGGTGCACGGAATCCCTTCGCCCAAGCGGACGCTGAAGGAAGGCGATATTGTTTCCGTGGACTTCGGCGTGGTGGTGGACGGCTACTACGGCGATGCGGCGATTACGGTGCCTGTGGGGGCAATCGACCAGAAAGCGGCCAAGCTGCTTAAGGTGACGGAAGAGTCGCTCAAGGCGGGGATTGCCGCGGTCAGGCCGGGCGCCACACTGGGCGATGTGGGCGCCGCGGTGCAGGGCGTAGTGGAGGGCGGCGGCTTCTCCGTGGTGCGCGATTTTGTGGGCCACGGGATCGGCTCGCAGATGCATGAGGATCCGCAGGTGCCGAACTTCGGCGAAGCGGGCCGCGGCATGAAGCTCAAGCCCGGGATGGTGCTGGCCATCGAGCCGATGGTGAATGCCGGCGGCCCCGATGTGCGCGTGCTCGACGACGGCTGGACCGCGGTGGCCAAGGACGGGAGCATGAGCGCCCACTTCGAGCACACCGTGGCGGTGACGGCCAGCGGAGCGCAGATTTTGACCGAGTAGGAAGACAGCTATGAGCTTCTAGCTTTCAGCTACTAGCTTTTCGTGCAGAGCGTGAAGCTCGATCTTTTCGGCGAGAGATTTGGCCGGATGGAGAACGATGCGGTTCAAGCCGGGCGAAAGCCCGGCACAGCAGGCCGGGGAGAGCGAGGGAACCGGCGGAATTGGACACAGTTTGTCGAAAGAAGACGCGATTGAGGTCATGGCTACGGTGATGGATCTGTTACCCAATGCCATGTTCAAGGTCAAGCTCGAGAACAATCACGAGGTGCTGGCGCACATTTCCGGAAGGATGCGCAAGAACTTCATCAAGATACTGCCCGGCGACCGCGTAGCAGTGGAGCTGAGCCCGTATGACCTGAACCGCGGACGGATTGTGTACCGGTACAAATAGCGGCTAGCTCTTAGCTTCTAGCTGCTAGCTTGCCTGCGCTTGGTTGATGACCCCAATTTTTGCAGGATGAGCTAGGAGCTAGAAGCTAGAAGCTCAAGAGAGAAGGGCAGCGGAAACATGAAGGTTCGTGCATCAGTAAAGAAAATCTGCGTCAAGTGCAAGGTGATTACGCGCGGAGGCGTGGTTCGCGTCATCTGCGAGAATCCCAAGCACAAGCAGCGCCAGGGATAAGAAAGACAGGTTTCAGGGGTCAGGTTTCAGGGATCAGGCAGACGCAACCAGCGCGCAGCATGAAATTGATTTCTGGAAACTGACACCTGGAACCTGACACCTGAAACCTGAGTGAACCCGTGCGAGCCGGCGAGAGGCCGGAGGCACACAACCAGAAGCAGAGGGAACCGAATGGCACGTATTGCAGGCGTCGATCTGCCCCGCCAGAAGCAGGCACGGATCGCGCTGACCTACATCTTCGGGATCGGGCAGCCGCGCGCGCTCAAAATTCTGGACAAGGCGAATGTGGATGCCTTCAAGAAGGTCCAGGACCTGGGCGAGGAAGAGGTGAACCGCATCCGCCAGGTGATTGAGGACGAGGGTGAGGTGGAGGGCGACCTGCGCAAGGACGTCGCCATGCACATCAAGCGCCTCATCGACATCCAGAGTTACCGCGGCAACCGTCACCGGCGGTCGCTGCCAGTGCGCGGCCAGCGCACCCACACCAATGCCCGCACCCGGAAGGGCCCGCGCAAGGGCACGATTGCCGGCAAGAAGAAAGCGACGGCGAAGACCTAATGGCAAAACCGGAGCAGAAGGCCGAATCCGGCAAGAAGGGCAAGACCAAAAAGTTCAAGAAGCGGGAGCGCAAGAATGTGCCCTTCGGCATTGCGCACATCCAGGCCTCCTTCAACAACACCATCGTCACCATCACCGATCCCATGGGCAACACGCTGAGCTGGAAGAGCTCGGGGTCGCTCGGTTTCCGCGGATCGCGCAAGGGCACGCCGTTCGCGGCGCAGCAGGCGGCCTCGAACGCCGCCGCCATGGCCCGCGATCACGGACTGCGCGCCGTGGACGTGCGTGTCGCCGGGCCGGGATCGGGACGGGAGTCGGCGATCCGCGCGCTGGCGGCCGCGGGCATTGAGGTCAAGTCCATCCGCGACGTGACGCCGGTGCCGCACAACGGCTGCCGGCCGCCGAAGAGACGGAGAGTCTAAAGGCAGCTGCTAGCCACTAGCCTCTAGCTGCTAGCTCCATGGTGCTGACGGTTTCATTCGCGGCGTTCCGATGGAGCATGAAAAAGCTAGAGGCTGGCAGCTAGGAGCTAGAAGCTAACAACGGGCCGGGACGAAGCGAGGCGGGGAGCAGATGCTACCCCGATTCGCGCGCTGAACGATTAAGTGTTCGTTCTCGCGCGATGAGCTAAGAGCTAATAGCTGAAAGCTAGTAGCTGCTTTTCGCGTAAACCGGCCGGCATCCGAAGTCAGGAGAAGCAATGGCACGTTATACGGGAGCAGTTTGCCGCCTTTGCCGCCGCGAAGGCACCAAGCTCTTTTTGAAAGGCACCAAATGCACGTCGGACCGGTGCCCGCTCGAAAAGCGCAACTTTCCACCGGGCCAGCACGGCAAAGACCGCAAGGCCAAGATCGTGGGCTACGGCCTGCAACTGCACGAGAAGCAGAAGGCCAAGCGCATGTACTTCACGCTCGAAGGCCAATTCCGCGCGTACTACGAGAAGGCCAGCCAGTCGACTGGTGTTACGGGCGAACTGCTGATTCAGCAACTGGAGCGGCGGCTGGACAACGTCGCCTACCGGCTGGGTTTTGCCATCTCGCGGCGCCAGGCGCGGCAGGTGGTGCGGCACGGGCACGTCACCGTGAACGGGCGCAAGGTGAACATTCCCTCCTACCAGGTGAATGCGGGCGACGAGATTGCGATCCGCCCGAGCGCCAAGAAGCTGCAGGTCGTCGAGCAGGCTGCGCAGTACGCCGCGCAGAACCCGGTTCCGGCGTGGCTGGAGGCGAATTTCGAGAACCTTTCGGGCCGCGTGCTGGCGCTGCCCAAGCGCAAGGACGTCAACCTGCCCATCAACGAGCAGTTGATTGTGGAGCTTTATTCGAAGTAACAGCTACTAGCTGCCAGCCACTGGCTTCTAGCTTTTTCCGTGCCGGGTAGATGAACTCGACTGAGCACAATGAGCTAGAGGCTAGAAGCTAAAAGCTAGAAGCTGCATTTCAACGCAAAGGAGAACTTGCGCGGCCGCCGCAAAATGCATCGCGACGCACATGCCGCGCGGGAAACGAGAGACGACTATGTTGTGGAGAGGATTTCAGAGACCGAAGCGCCTGGCGGTCGACGCCGAGACGCTTACTGACACCTACGGCAAGTTCAGCGCCCAGCCCTTTGAGCGGGGCTTCGGCACCACCATCGGCAACGCCCTGCGGCGCACGCTGCTCAGCTCCATCGAGGGTGCAGCGGTGACGGCCATCCGCATCGAGGGCGTGCTGCACGAGTTCCAGTCGATCACCGGCGTGGTCGAGGACGCAACCGACATCATCCTCAATCTGAAGCAGGTTCCCTTCAAGCTCCAGGGCGAGGGGCCCAAGGCGCTCTATCTGCGCGCCGACCAGCCCGGCGTGGTCACCAGCGGCATGATCGAAGCCGACGGCGACGTGGAGATTCTGGACAAGAACATTTATCTGGCTACGCTTTCCGAAGGCGGCAAGCTGGACATGGAGATGCGCCTGAAGCGCGGTCGCGGCTACGTCTCTGCCGACAAGAATTTTGACGCCGACCTCGGCCTGGGTTTCATTCCTGTCGACTCCGTGCACTCGCCGGTGCGGCGCGTCAACTATGTCGTCGATGCAGCCCGCCTCGGCCAGATCACCGACTACGACAAGCTGACGCTCGAAGTGTGGACCAACGGGGCCGTGTTGCCCGCCGATGCCGTGGGCCTGGCGGCCAAGCTGCTCAAGGACCACATGAATATCTTCATCAACTTCGAGGAGGAGATTGAAGCCGAAGCGCGCGGCGAGGAAGGCCGCGTCCTGCTGCGCAACGACAATCTCAACCGCTCCGTCGAAGAGCTGGAGCTCTCTGTGCGCAGCTACAACTGCCTCAAGAATGCCAACATCCAGACCATCGGCGAGCTGGTGCAGAAAACTGAAGCGGAGATGCTGAAGACCAAGAACTTCGGCCGCAAGAGCCTGAACGAGATCAAGGAGATCCTGGCGCAGATGGGCTTGTCGCTGGGCATGAAGATCGACGAGCAGGGCAACGCGGTGCCGGGCCCGACGAGCATTCCGCCCGCGACGGCGCTGGCCGCCAGCTACAATCGCTACGACGAGGAAGACGAGCCGCTCGACTCGGTGGATTTGCAGTTGCCGACGGAGACGGAGAATTTTT
>JASHUF010000362.1 GCA_030040175.1 Acidobacteriaceae bacterium | reverse complement strand
CCGGGTGTCAGCGCCAGCATGATGGGCTGCAGTAACCTGTTGTTCTGCACCCAATCCACCTGGCCGAAGAGCAGGGGCGCGGAGAGAATGGAGCTGGCGAAGATGATGGGCATCACGCCGCCGGAGTTCACCTTGAGCGGCAGGTGGCTCGACGATCCGCCCATCATGCGCCGGCCCACGATACGCCGCGCGCTCTGGATGGGGATGCGCCGCTCAGAGCGCTCCACAAACACCACGAAGGCCACCACCAGCAGCATCCCGGCGAGCAGCAACAGCACCACCAGGAGCGACATGGGCCCCCACGCGTCGGTCTGCACTTTTTGAATTAAGTCGCCCACGCCCCGCGGCAGGCCGGCCACGATGCCGGCAAAGATCAGCAGGCTCATGCCGTTGCCGATGCCGCGATCGGTAATCTGCTCGCCCAGCCACATGATGAACGTGGTGCCCGCGGTCAGAGTCAGCACCGTCATCAGCATGAATTTGATGCCGGGATTGAGCGCCAACCCCTGCTTGGTCAAAATAGCGGCGATGCCGATCGACTGCAGCACGCCCAGGACCACGGTCATGTACCGCGTCCACTGCGTGATCTTGCGCCGGCCCAATTCGCCTTCCTTCTCAATCCGCCGGAGCGGCTCGTACACCACGGTCAGCAGTTGAAAGATGATGGAAGCGGTAATGTACGGCATGATGCCCAGCGCAAAGATGGTCATGCGCCGCAGCGTGCCGCCGCTGAACAGGTCCATCAGGCCAAACATGGACCCGGTCTGCTGGTTGAACAGCAGTTCCAGTTGCTTCGTGTTCACGCCGGGCGTGGGAATCCACGCGCCCAGCCGGTACACGGCCAGAATGCCGAAGGTGAACAGCACCCGCTTGCGCAGGTCGGGAATGCGGAAGATATTCAGAAACTTCTCAAACATAAAGACTTAGCCTTTGCTACCGCTTCGGGCGCGGGCGCCATCCTTCCTGGGCATGAACCATCTTAGACTACTTCAGCCTGCCAGAATTGTGCGCTTCGTCATGCCTGTCGAAGCGCTCGCCAGAATATCAGCCCGGACGCAACCACCGCTAACCGGCTGGCAAGCGGATAGCCAATGCCTGCCCCGTCCCCAGAATGATCGGAGATTCCGGCCTGGCGGCAAAAAATTCGTCCACGGCCCTGCGTGCGCCGGGACAAGTGGGAAAACCGTAATCGTCAAAAACCATCACTCCGCCTGCTTGCAGCCGGGGATAGATGAACTCGCAACAATCCCAAACCGACCGGTAGATATCCACGTCTACGTGAGCCAGCGCGATCGGCCGATCCGGCATCTCCCGGAAGCTCTCGGGAATCCAGCCGGGGTGGAATTCCACTCGCTCGGCGTTTCCCACCGCGCGTATCGCGGCCGCCAGGCTGCAATCGGAGAAGTCCCCCTTTTCGTGAGTATCCACTCCCCCCTCGGTCTCGGGCATTCCAGCAAACGTATCAAAAAGGTGCAGCTTTGCTTCTGTGCGGGCATTCCGCCGCAGGAATTCGGCGAGCATGCGCGCCGTTCCGCCCTTGTAAACTCCACACTCCCAAAAATCGCCGCCCAACCGCACCGCATTCCCGGCCAGGCTGCACAAAACGTAAAGCCGATCGGGCGACACCAGCGTGTACGGCCGGGCGAGCCTCAGATACTCTGCAAACTCGCCGTAACCCCTCCACGGGCTGAAGAGCGGCGTATAAAACTCGGCATCCGGAATCGAGAGCTCATCCGATTTGGGGGTCTTCCTGACCTCAAAACCAAACCAGGAGAGCGCGCGCGTAATCGCTGCTGTCAGAGATACGCTCATCCCATTTCTCGTGACTAAACCGGGTGCCCAGGTCCCGATTCAGGAACTGGGCAAACCGAAAGTCTCAGGCTGCCGCCGCCGCGCCCGCCACCACCGCCTTGCCGCCGGCTTTCTCGATCTTCTCGGCCGCCGATTTCGAAAATTTGTGCGCGTGAATGGTGATGGCTTTTTTCAGCTCCCCCGAACCGAGAATCTTGATCAGCGCCTTCTTGCTTGAGGCCAGGCCCAGCTTGCTGTAGTCGTCGAGGCCGATCTCCGTCACCTTCAGCCCCGCAATCCGGTCAACAATCCGGTCGAGGTTCACGATGGTGTACTCGGTGCGGAAGATATTGGTGAAGCCGCGCTTGGGCAGCCGCCGGTGCAGCGGCATCTGGCCGCCTTCAAAGCCGCGCATCAGGCTCGAGCCCGAGCGCGACCCCTGGCCTTTGTGCCCGCGGGTCGAGGTCTTGCCCATGCCCGATCCCATGCCCCGGCCCACGCGTTTGCGCCCGGTGTTGGCCTTCTTCGGCGCCCGCAGATTCGATAGATTCCTTGCCATGTTCTCCCTCGCTCGAACGCCGGTCAGGATCGAAGCCCGCCGACTCGCGTTGTAAGAGCAGCTGTTAGCTATTAGCTCCTAGCTTCTAGCTCATCGCGCCCGAGCCAACTGTATGGGCCACGCACGAAAAAGCTGAAAGCTAGAAGCTAGGAGCTGGAAGCTGCGGATCATCGAGCCTTCGGCTCGATGATCCGCACCAGGTGCGGCACCGTCTTCACCATGCCGCGAACCGATTCGTTGTCCACGCGCTCCACGATCTGGTTGAGGCGCGTAAAGCCCAGCCCCTTGATCACCAGCTTGTGCTTCACCGGCGTGGCAATAGCCGAGCGGTAATACTGAATGCGAATCCTCTTCGGCGTCCCCGAAGAGGAAGTGCTCTTCTTCTGCGCCGCCATCAGAGCTCCTCCACCTGCTTGCCGCGCGTCGAGGCCACTTCCGCCTTGTCGCGCAGCTGCACCAGCGCGTCGAACGTGGCCTTCACCACGTTGTGCGGATTGGGCGAGCCCAGGCTCTTGGTAAGCACGTTCTGCACCCCGGC
>JASHUF010000361.1 GCA_030040175.1 Acidobacteriaceae bacterium | reverse complement strand
CGACCGCGTAGAGGCACCGGCCTTCAGGAGTGGTAGCCAAAGAATGGGCTGACGCGCGGATAATGGCGTTGCGCGGGTCGGCGATGGTGTAGACGGGATGGCCGAAGCCGATAATGACTTCGCGGTTTTCGATGCGGCGCAGGATGTCGGCCTCGGCTTCGTCGGGCATGGCGTAGCGCTGCTGGATTTGGAGGGCGACCTCATTGGCGCCGCCGTGCTTCGGACCTTTGAGCGCGCCGATGGCGCCGGTGATGCATGAGTAGAGATCCGAGCCGGTGCCGGCGATCACGCGCGCGGTGAAGGTGGAGGCGTTGAATTCGTGCTCGGCGTAGAGGACGAGCGAGGCCTGCATGGCGGCGACCCATTCTTGGGACGGCGCGCGGCCGTGGAGGAGATGAAGGAAGTGCGCGGCGATGGAGTCGTCGGCGGTTTCGACCTCGACGCGCTTGCCCCCCTGGCGCGCGAACTGGTGCCAGTAGACGAGCATGGAAGGGAGCGAGGCGAGAAGCACATCGGCGAGGGCGCGAGCGCCGGCTTCGTTGTGGTCCTCGGATTCGGGATGCACGCAGCCGAGAACGGAGGCGCCGGTGCGCAGCACGTCCATGGGATGCGTGGAGGCGGGCAGGAGTTCGAGGGCTTGCTTGAGCGGAGCGGGAAGACCGCGCAGCGAGCGCAGGCGCGCTTTGTACGCGGCGAGCTCGGCCGCAGTGGGCAGAGCGCCATGGATGAGCAGGTGCGCGACCTCTTCGAATTCGCAGTGCGCGGCGAGATCGGCGATGTCGTAGCCGCGGTAGTGGAGATCGTTGCCGCTCTGGCCCACGGTGCAGATGGCCGTGTTGCCCGCGGGCGTGCCGGAGAGGGCGACGGATTTTTTGGCTTTGAACGGTGCGGCTTCGGTCGTCATACCTTTGATTTTTTCTCTCTGGCGAAGAGGGCGTCGAGTTTTTCTTCGTAAGCGTGATAGTCGAGGAACCGGTAAAGCTCTTCGCGCGTCTGCATCAGCGGCAGCACGCTTTTCTGCGAGCCTTCCGCGCGGAGGGTCTGGTAGACCTTGAGAGCCGCAGCGTTCATGGCGCGATAGGCGGCGCAGCAGTAAAGAACGATGTCAACGCCGGCCTGGGCGAGCTGGTCGCGGGTGAAGAGGGGTGTGCGGCCGAATTCCGTAATATTGGCGAGGATGGGCACGCCGAGGGCGCGCTTGAATTCGGAGTACTGGCTCAACTCGGTGACGGCCTCGGCAAAGATCATGTCGGCGCCGGCGGCGACGTAAGCGCGGGCGCGCGCGATGGCTGCGGCGAGACCCTCGACGGCGACGGCATCGGTACGCGCCATGATCACGAACTCCGGATCGCTGCGAGCATCCACGGCAGCCTTGATGCGATCGACCATCTCTTCAGTGGGGACGAGTTCCTTGCCGGGACGGTGGCCGCAGCGCTTCTGGCTAACCTGGTCTTCGATGTGCACGGCGGCGGCGCCGGCTTTGATCAACGAGCGGATGGTGCGGACGATGGAGAAAGCGCCGCCGAAGCCGCTGTCGATGTCGACAAGGAGCGGGAGCGGCGAAGCGTCCGTGATGCGGCGCACGTCGATAAGGACGTCGTCGAGCGTGCTGATGCCGAGATCGGGCAGGCCGAGCGAGTTGGCGGCGAGACCGCCTCCGGAGAGATAGAGCGCGCGGAAACCGGCGGCCTGGGCGAGGCGCGCGGTATAGGCATTGATGGCGCCGGCTACCTGGAGGGGGTTCTCCTGGGCGAGGGCCAAGCGGAAGCGCGCGCCGGGACTTCCGGCCTGTGTATGGTCAAACATGCCGTTCATCGCCGCATCATAGCAGGGTGGTCACATTTTTATCCGCGAGTGCGGGGGTGCGGTGCGACAATCATCGGGGCGAGAATGTAGGAGCCGGGGCGGCAAGAAATTTTTTGAAAAGCTCCGTGCGAAGGAGAAAGGCATGAGCAGACGAGTGTTGCGGCGAGTATCGATCTGTGCGGGGCTGATCCTCGGCGCCGCGGTCCTGATGGCGCAGCAAGCAAAGAAACCACCCCTGAGCCCGCCGGAGACGGCTTCGGCGACGATTGGCGGGAAGTCGATCGCCATCGCGTACAGCTCGCCGCGCGTGCGCGGGCGCGCGGGCAAGATCTTTACCAAGGACGGGCTGATCAGCCACGATCCGCATTACCCGGTGTGGCGCGCGGGCGCGAACGCGGCCACGACGCTGAAGACAGATGGAGACCTGACGATTGGCGACCTCAATGTCCCCGCGGGGACGTACACGCTGTTTGTCGACATCTCCGACCCGGCAAATTGGACGCTGATTGTGAGCAAGGCGACGGGCGAATGGGGACTGGCGTACGACGCGACGAAGGACCTGGGCAAGACGCCGATGACCATGGCCACGCCGCCGAGCCTGGTGGAGGATTTGACTTACACCCTCGCGGACGAGGGCGGCGGCAAAGGCACGCTGACGCTGGCGTGGGAGAACGTGAGCGCGAGTGTGTCCATCCAGGCACATTGAGGACGTGCTTTCCCACCCTAGCCGCGAAAAAAAGAGCGCGGCGAGGGTGGGGCACCCAGGCCGCTCTCCCGGTAGAATAGAGGGAGAAGACTTTTGTTGCGACGAGGGATAGAGAGTTGCCGCTGTACCCCTACCGCTGCACGCAGTGCGGCCATCGATTCGAGAAAATTCAAAGCTTCAGCGACGAGCCGGTGAAGGTGTGCCCGCAATGCGGCGCACCGGTGGAACGCGTGCTCACTGCGCCGGGACTGCAGTTCAAGGGCGCGGGATGGTACGTAAACGACTATGCGCCGAAGAGCGGGCCGTCGGCGGGGGATTCCGCGCCTGCCGAGGGCAAGAGCGAGACGAAAAAGGAAGGCGCGCAGGACGCGGGGTCCGGTGCGGCCGCTGAGGCAAAGCCGGCGGCCGCACCGGCGAAGGAGTCGAGCACCGGCGGGACGAGTTCGGGGACGGCGAGTTCGACGGGATCGACCGGTTCGTCGACAAGCTGATGGGAGTGCGTGCGCCCCGGCGATAATAACCGGTAATGCCTTTGCTTGACCCCATTCCGTCGCCGGTGGAGCAAGCCGATCTGGCGGCGCTGGAGTGGGAGCCGCTGCTCAAGCTCATTGGCGGGTTTGCGGCGTCGCCGGTGGGGCGCGAAGGGATTCTTGCGCTCGTGCCTTCGACGGATGCGGAGTGGATTGCGCGGCAGCACGCGCTGACGGGCGAGATGCGGCTGCTGACCGAGGAGCAGGTTTCGATTGCGCTGGGCGGGCTGTTCGATCCCACGGAGCTCGCCGCCAAGGCGCGGATTCCGGAAGTGGCGCTCGAAGCCTCGGAACTGCAGGCCGTGGCCCGCCTCGCGCGCGACGTGGCTGCCTGGCAGGCGCTGCTGTGCGAGCCGCCGGCCCGGTTGGCAGGCAAACTGGACGGGCTGGTGGAGCTCTCCGCGGCGTTGAATCAGAGCCGCAATCTGCGGGAACTGGCAGAGCAGATCGAGCGCACGATCCAGCCCGATGGAACGATTGCCGACGACGCGTCGCCGGATCTCAAGCGTATTCGCCGCGAGCAGGAGCGGCAGCAGCGGGCGATCGAGGAGAGCCTGCGCGCGGTGCTCAGAAAGCTGGCCAGCGAGGGCTCGACGCAGGACGACGTAATCACGATTCGCGGCGAGCGGTTCGTGATTCCGGTGCGCGCGGAGATGAAGCGGCGCGTGAGCGGCGTGGTGCACGGCGCGAGCTCGTCGGGGCAGACCGTATACGTGGAGCCGCTGGAGACGATCGAGCAGAACAACGAGCTGGTGCGGCTGATCGAAGAGGAGCAGGCGGAGATTCACCGCATCTTTGTGGCCCTCTCGCGCCAGATGAGCGCACAGGCCCAGGCGCTCGTGGAGGGCGCGCGGGTGCTGGCGATTGTGGACGGATTGCTGGCGCGGGCGCGATTGGCGCGAGCGTACGATTGCGTGGGGGCAACCTTTGGAGAACAGTCATTCCGGCTGGAGAGAGCGCGGCATCCGCTGCTCGAAAAGCGACTGCGCGAAACCGGTGGAGAGATTGTGCCGCTCGATCTGGAACTGACCAGCGAGGAGCGGCAGCTGGTGATCAGCGGGCCGAACGCGGGCGGGAAGACGGTGGCGCTGAAGACGGCGGCGCTGCTGGCCATGATGGCGCAGGCGGGTTTGCCCGTGCCGGCTGCGGCGGCGCAGTTTCCCGTGTTCAGTGCGTTCCTGGCCGACATCGGCGACGCGCAGTCGATCGAAGCGGCGCTGTCGACCTTCTCCGCGCACATCGCCAACCTCGACCGGCTGGCGCGGCTCTCCGATGGACGAAGCCTGGTGTTACTGGACGAGCTGGGATCGGCGACCGATCCCGAAGAGGGAGCGGCCTTGGCCGTGGCCGTGGCGCAATTCTTTCTCGCCAGCCGCGCGTGGACGCTGATCTCGACGCACCACACGTCGCTCAAAGTGTATGCGGCGAATACGCCGGGCGTGCGCAACGCCGCCGAGGGCGTGGATGCGCGAACGCTGGCGCCGAATTATCGCTTGCAAATGGGGGTGCCGGGAGCGTCGGCGGGCATCCAGACGGCCGAGCGGCTGGGATTGCGCAAGGAGATTATTGCCGCGGCGCGCAAGCGCCTGGGCACGCAACAGGCGGATGTGGCGCGGTTCCTGGACAAACTGCACAGCGATCTGACGGCGCTGGAGGCGGAGCGCAGAGCGGCGCGGGAGCAGCAGTATGCGCTGAACCAGGAACGGAAGAAGCTGGAGCGCGAGGGCGACGCGGAGGCGCGTAACCGCGTGCGCGAGCTGGAGACGAAGCTCGCGTCGCTGCTCAAGGAGTTCGAGTTCCAGATGCGGGAGAACGTGCGCGCCATCGAGGACCGCGCGGCGCAGCAGAAGCTCTCAAAAGAAGCGGAGCGAAGAATCAACCGGCTGCGCAGGGAGTTTCAGGAGAGCTTCAACCAGACGGTTGTGGCGCACCGCACCGGCGCGGATGCCGGCGACGCATATGCGCAACCGCACCTGCTCAAACACATTGCCCCGGGCGACCAGGTGCTGCTGAAGTCGATGAACAAAGTAGCCGTGGTGCAGCGCGAGATTGAGAAAGATCTGTTCGAAGTGGCGCTGGGACCGATCAAGATGCGGGCCAAGCGCGATGAGCTGGGCGCAGTCTCCGGCGTAGCCGCGGGGAAGGCCGATCCGCTTGCGGCCGCGCAGCGCCAGAAGAATGTGCGCGTGTCGGTGACGCGCGCGAACACGGAGGAGATGAAGACGGAGATCAACCTCATCGGGCGCACGGTGGATGAGGCGCGCGAGGAACTGGAGAAATATCTCGACCGCGCGTTTCTTGCCGGCCTGGAGCGGGTGCGCGTGATTCATGGGCATGGCGCGGGCGTGCTGCGGCGGGGGGTGCGCGAGTACTTGAAGGGGCATCCACACGTGGCCGCGATCGAAGAGGCGGCGCAGAACGAGGGCGGCATGGGCGCGACGGTAGTGGAGCTGCGGCAGTAGGTGGTTTTGCGGGATGGAAACAGCGTTGATTCCAGCCCTTTCCACGAAGAACGCGGAAAGGATAGGGCAGCGAGCTGTGAAATAAAAGCAACCGCAGATCCTTCGACTCGGCCGCCTGCGGCGACCTTCGCTCAGGATGACAGAGTGTGATTGGGTTTGTGGTTTCCAACTCTTACGGCAAAAGACGCCGAAAGGATGGCGCAACGAGATTCAAGTGCGCAGGGGCGACCTTTTTGGAGTGCGCTTGCGGCGCGGCTGCAGCCGCGCTCTGATACAAACAGGCTCCGCAGTTGCGGAGCCTGTTACTGATCCCTGACACCTGAACCCTGGCCCCTATCCTCACGCCATGGCTTCGCGGCCCATGGGCTCAAAAACCAGGTGATTCGAATTGCGGTCGGCGCCGATGCGCACGTGCGCGCCGTGCAGCACTTCGCCATCGAGAATCTTGATGGCCAGCGGGTCCTGGACCATGCGCTGCAGCGCGCGCTTGAGCGGACGCGCGCCGTAAGCCGCATCCGATCCCGAAGCCAGGATGAGCTGCCGCGCGGGCTCGGTGAGCTCGAGCGAAATCTGCCGGTCTTCAAGCAGCTTGCCGATCTCGGCAAGACGCAGGTCGAGGATCGCGCTCATCTGCGCGTGGCCCAGCGGCCTGAAGATCACAATGTCATCCACGCGATTCAAAAACTCCGGACGGAAGTGCTCGCGCAGCGTGCGCATCACGCTCTCGCGGGCCATGTCAAAGTCATGTTCCGTCTTCAAAGCTTCGCCGGCAAGAAACGCTGCACCCAGGTTCGAGGTCATGATGAGCACGGTGTTCTTGAAATCGACGGTCCGTCCCTTCGCGTCCGTGAGGCGGCCGTCGTCCATCACCTGCAAAAGGATGTTGAAGACGTCGGGGTGGGCCTTTTCGATTTCGTCGAAGAGGATGACGGCGTAGGGCCTTCTGCGAATG
>JASHUF010000360.1 GCA_030040175.1 Acidobacteriaceae bacterium | reverse complement strand
ATGCACTGCGGTCCGAATCCATGGCCGCAAGGGCAGCCCGGGACCGCGACGAGCCGCCTTACATAAGTAACCTTACTTTCGCACATAGGTCGCAATGCAGCGGCCCATCGCGCCGATGAGATGACCAGCGCACACAAATAACCGCCAGCCTCACTGGCGAATTCCCTCTTGAAAGCAGAGTTGGGCGGGCACGCCGTCGCTTGCGTGCGCGAGAAGGGATGGGTGCGTGAATACGTTTTCAAAGGTGATCGCGCAATGGTTCGTTTGGTCCCTCATCTCCTCGCCTTACAGGATTTCTCCGCAAACACAAGCTCCCGGTGCTCATTCAAGCGTCAGATAACCGGCATTTGCGCTCGCACCGGATTGTGGTCTTTCCGGCGCGCCGCATGCGTCCTTCTCCTCTGCCTCTTCCCGCCACTGTACTTGCCTGCCGCAGACTCTTCGACCGTGCGCGACGGCAACGCGGCCAAGATGGCGAGTTTGGCCAGCAAGTCGAGCTCTGCGCCGGCCACGCTGACGTCGCCGGCTCCGGGCAGCGATTTGACCAGCTCAAGCGCGACATTTACGTGGACAACGGGTACGGGTGTGACTGCGTACCGGCTTTACCTGGGAACCAACGGTGCGGGCACCAAGAATCTTTATAACTCCGGAGCAACGACAGCCACTTCCGTGACCGTGAGCGGTCTGCCGATGACCGGAGTAACGATCTATGCCGAGCTTTCTTCGGAGATCAACGGATCGTGGAAGTCGTCGAATTACACATTCACCGCGGCGACGAGTACGCCCACTCTCGGCGTAAGCGCGAGCAGCCTGGCATTCGGCAGCGTTGCTGTGAATTCAGTCTCGACGCAATCGGTCACGCTCTCGTCCACAGGCAATGCGGCCGTGACGGTAAGCTCGGCCACGATTTCGGGCGCGGGCTTCTCATTCTCCGGCGCGGCTTTCCCGATGACGCTGAGTCCGGGACAGACCGCAACGCTCACCATTCAATTCGATCCGACAGGCGCCGGAGCAGCAAACGGAACACTGGCGCTGGCAAGCAACTCGTCAAGCGGCGCATCCTCTGCGGTCAGCCTTGCGGGTGCCGGCGTGCCGGTTCTGAGCGCGATCTCCTGCACAAATTCATCGATAACGGGAGCGGGAACCGATGCTTGCTCAGTGACGCTGAATGCAGCCGCAGCGAGCACATTTACAGTGAACTTGGCCAGCAACAATTCCGCGGTCGCAGTACCTGCCTCGGTGACCATCGCTTCGGGCGCATCCAGCGCGAGCTTCTCGGCTACGGTCTCGGCAGTTTCGACGGCGCAGACAGCAGCGTTGACGGCCAGCGCCGGCGGTGTTTCACAATCGTTTGCCGTGCAATTGAACGCCGCGGTGCCGACTCTTTCGATAAGCGCAACGAGCCTTAACTTCGGAAACGAGCCGGTAAACTCAGCCACCTCGCAGTCGATTACGCTTTCGTCGACCGGAACCGCGGCCGTGACGGTCAACTCAGTGACGGTTTCCGGATCCGGCTTTACCATTTCCGGCACTGCTTTCCCGCTCACGCTCACCCCGAACCAAGCTGCAACCCTGACCATTCAGTTCGACCCGGCCGCCGCCGGTGCGGCAGCGGGTACGCTTACCCTGGCAAGCAACTCCTCGTCGGGTGCCTCGAGTGCGATTGGCCTGGCTGGTACGGGCGTGCCCGTGCTGAGCGCTTTCTCTTGCACCAACACCTCGATGACCGGCACGGGAACGGATGCCTGCTCGGTCACGCTCAACGCGGCGCCTGCGAGCGGCGGACTGGTTGTGAACCTGGCGAGCAACAATACGGCCGTCACCGTGCCCGCGTCCGTGACCGTGGCCGCCGGCGCAATCAGCACCAGCTTCTCGGCTACGGCATCAGCTGTTTCGACGGCGCAGACGGCAACCCTTACGGCAACTGCTGGCAGCGTCTCGCAGTCATTTGCCTTGCAGCTGAACGCCGCTGTGCCTACGCTCAGCGTCAGCGCATCGAGCGTCACGTTCGGCAACGTTTCCGTCAATTCGGCTGCGATCCAGTCGATCACACTTTCTTCAACGGGAACTGCGGCGATAACCGTGAGCTCCGCCGCCATTTCCGGAGCCGGTTTTTCGGTCTCCGGCGCGACCTTTCCCCTGACTCTCAATCCAAATCAGACCGCCACGCTGAGCGTTCAGTTCGATCCGGCGGCTGCAGGCGCGGCGACAGGTACGCTCACCCTGGCGAGCAACTCTTCCTCTGGCGCGTCAAGCGTACTCAGCCTTAGCGGCACCGGGGTGCCAGTGCTCACCGGTCTCTCCTGCACGAACTCATCCATCACCGGTGCGGCTAGCGATGCTTGCACCGTTACGCTCAACGCAGCCGCTGCTGCAAGCGGCTTTGCCATTAGTCTGGGCAGTAACAATACGGCGGTCATGGTGCCTTCGTCCGTCACTGTCGCTGCGGGCACAACCAGCGCAACCTTCTCGGCCACCGTCTCCGCAGTCTCGACTGCGCAGACCGTTACCCTGACGGCCAATGCCAACAGCGCCGACCCTACATTTACGCTTCAGTTGAATGCTGCAATTCCGACGCTGGGCATCAGTTCGTCGAGCCTCAGCTTCGGCAGCGTGAATGTGAACTCCGCTGCGTCACAATCGATCACGCTTTCTTCGACGGGCACAGCGGCAGTGACCGTCAACTCTGGCACATTGACCGGTGCGGGCTTTTCGGTCTCGGGCGCAACCTTCCCGCTTACGCTGAATCCGAACCAGTCCGCCACGCTGACGGTTCAATTCGATCCGACCACATCCGGAGCGGCGACGGGCGCATTGACGCTGACGAGCAATTCCGCATCGGGAAGCTCGAGCACCGTGACGCTCTCCGGAAGCGGCATTCCCGTGTTGTCCGGATTCACCTGTTCGAATGCATCGGCGACGGGAGCCGGAACCGATGCGTGCACAGTCAGTCTCAATGCCGCCGCCGCAAGCAGTGGATTTGCGGTGAACCTCGCCAGCAACAACTCGGCCGTCACCGTACCCGCTTCGGTTACGGTGGCCTCCGGCGCAACCACCGCCAGCTTCTCCGCCCCTGTTTCGGCGGTCACCTCCTCCCAGTCGGTGACATTGACCGCAAGCGCCGCCGGCATCTCGCAGACGTTTGCTCTCGAGTTGAATGCCGCGGTGCCGACGTTGGCGGTAAGCGCAACCAGCCTAAGCTTCGGCAACGTGGTCGTCAATTCAGCCACATCGCAATCCATCACGCTTTCGTCCACTGGAACGGCGGCCGTTACCGTCAGCTCGGTGACGCTTACCGGCGCAGGATTCTCAATCTCCGGCGCGACCCTGCCGCTGACTTTGAACCCGAACCAGACCGCGACTCTGAGCGTTCAGTTCGACCCGGCCAGTGCCGGAGCGGCAAGCGGAACCGTCTCCATCCTCAGCAACTCGTCCGCCGGCGCATCTTCTTTAATTAGCCTGGCGGGTACAGGCGTGCCAGTTCTGAGCACTGTCTCCTGTACCAACGCGTCGATGACCGGCGCCGGATCGGATGCCTGCTCGATCACACTGAACACAGCCGCCGCTATAGGGGGATTCTCGGTGAGCCTGGCCAGCAACAATTCAGCCGTTACGGTGCCATCGTCCTTGACCGTGGCGGCAGGCGCAACCAGCGCCAGCTTTTCGGCAATCGTTTCGGCAGTCACAACTGCACAAACGGTTACGCTCACAGCAACTGCCGGCGCGGCTGATCCTACCTTTACCCTTCAGTTAAATGCTGTGGCAACATCGCCCATTGTCCGCAATGCTCATGGCGTTACCGATGTGGGCGCTACCCTGACCGCCTCTCCGATCACCGTCCCTCTATCCAACGTGGCCGCGGGCGACCTGATTGTCTGCGAAATCTCGCTGGAATCCGGAGCCACGTTTACCTCCGTCTCCGATTCCTCTAATGGCACCTACGCCCCTGCGATCACCCTGCACGCGAATACGGTCATGACGCAGCAGATCGGAATTTATTACATTGCGAACGCCGCGGCCGGCAGCTATAACGTTTCCTTGGCTTGGACCGGCGGCGCGCTGGCCTTCCAAGCTATGGCCTGCCAGTCCT
>JASHUF010000359.1 GCA_030040175.1 Acidobacteriaceae bacterium | reverse complement strand
CCGGCGCCCTGGCGCATTTTTCCGCTTCGGGACTCGCCTCCCGCGTAGGCGCGCTTACCGGCCACGCGCTCGTGGCCTGGCTGCTTCTCGCCGCTCCGGCGGTGGCGCTGATGACGGCGGCCTTCACCCTCCTGCTGCGCCGCATCCCCGCGCTTGCCGCTGCGGAATCGGGAGACTGATCCGTTCTACTTTCCCGCGTAGCGATCGGGCACCGGCTGCGCGCTGTCGACCCACGCCGAATAAATCATGTCGCGCAGCATGCTCGCCCCCGCCGCCAGCCGCGCGGCGGTGAACGCGCGCGACTCCGGCGTGCCCGCGCCCACAAACCCGCCCGCCTTCTCCAGCTGGTACACCTTTTCCACATACGCGGCCGTATGCCGCAGGTAGGCCACATAGGCCAAGAACATGTCGCCCTCGATCGCTTGCACTGGGGTCATCTTCGGCGCCACGTCCGCCGCGTGGATGTTGGCCGCGACGAACGGACTCTCGAATTGGTAGTGGATGCCGTGCCCGGTGGTATAGCCGTTGGGATTCGGTCCCGTCCAGCCGTCGTATTTTACCGTCACGTGCAGCGGCTGCGAGCCGTCGCCCACGTAGTGGCCCAGCCACGCGGCATAGAAGATGATCGCCTGTTCGACGGGCCTGGTATCCTGTCGCGCGGCTTTCAGATCGCGATACTGCCGCATGGCCGCCTTGAGCCGCTCCCATACCTCATCGGTCTGCCACGGCTGCAGGCCGATCTTCGCCGGGTCCTGGTGGGCGGCATAAACCTCAGCCAGAAAATCGAAGCGCCTGTGCGGCAGCGGACCCAGCGCATCCGCCAGCTCGAGATCGATGAAATGCTCCGGCGCCTGCGCCGCGGCCAGTTCCGGCTCGGCCGGCGAACGCCAGCGGTCCGGCTCCGGGCCCAGGTATTCGATCTCGTCGATGGCCGTTTGCGTGCGCAGAAACTCGGGAACGCCGGCGGGCAGCGTGCTCGCCGCCAGCCGGTTCACCAGCCGGTGCCCCTCGTTGCCCCACGCGCGCGCCACCGGAGGAGGCGCGGTGAGGAAAACCATGCCGGAAATTACCAAAGCTACTGCGGCGGAGGAGCGGACAAGGGCGGATTCCTGCATCATGCGAGCCAGTATACGGCCCGCTTTTGCCCGGGGCTCTCCAGATGCGGCGATCTTCTTGCGCGCGGGGGTTTTCCTCATCGCGTCCTGTTCATTCCGCGCGTGATTCAGCGCATCCCCAACCGCGCCCGCCTGCACCCGATGCGGGCAGAACCCGATTTGGTACGTCTGCAGCGAAATTGTTACATGCGCGCGAACTCCCGACCTTATACTGTTTGCAAATCGCGTTCAGGGCTTTCATCGGCCGCGATGCGCTCCGGTCTGTTCCTTTCAAAACGCCGGCGGCGGAACTTGCTCGGGTTGGCTCCGGCGCACGAGCGGGTTGAAGATTGGCATGCGCGTGCAGGCTCCGGCTGATTTGTTTGAGCGGCGTTGACGCATGACGGGGGACTCGATGGCGGTCCGGTCGACGGTGATCGGAAGAAGCGAAGATGAGCGTGCGGCGGCGGGTTTTGCCGGAATGGTTCTCTGGACCATCCTGGCGATTCTGATCATGGCCCTGGCCGCGGTGGCCGTGACTGCGCGCCTCGTCGGCGGCGAACGCTACGACAACCTCCTGATGGCCGCCGCCGTGGCTGCGGCCGTGGTTTTGCTGGCGCGCCTTCTGCTGCGCGGCCGCGCAGCGTCGAACGGAGCCCGAAACTCCGGCGGCGAAGCTTCAGGCGAGCTTCTGGAGTCGGCCGGCGCGGCCATTGCCGCAGTCGATCTCGAAGGACGGCTCATCTACGTCAACTCTACCGCTGAACGCCTGCTCGGCTATCACGCTGACGAGCTCGCCGCGGCGTGGATCCGGTCGCGCATCCTGGCCCCGGGCGAGGGCGCACACCTGGTAGCGGAGATGCAAGCGCTCGCCGGCATCGAAGAAACCGCCGGACTGGCCGCTGCCGGCCCCTTGAACGTGTATCTCGAGTGCGTGCGCGCGCTGCCGCCCAGCATGGTGCCCAGCTTCGACGTTCAGCTTCTGCGTAAGGACGGCGTGGCCGTTCCCGTCACGCTGCAGATTGCCGCGCTGCGTTCCCCCACGGCGGGAATTACCGGACTCGTCGCCGTAGCCGTGGACCAGAGCGCAACCCGCCATCGCGAGCAGGACCTGCGCGAGTCGCAGGACCGCTACCGCGATCTGTTCGAAAACTCGAGCGAAATGATCGCCACGCTCAGCCCCGCCGGGCGCTTTCTCTATGTGAATCCGGCATGGAAGCGCTGCTTTGGCCGCGAAGACGCCGAGCTGCTCGCGCTCGCATCCTTTGAAGAGGTCTTCGCGCCCAGTTGCCGCGCCCAGGCGGCCACGCTCTTTCAGCGCGCTCTGGCCGGCGATTCCGTCGAGCGCGCGCTGCTGCGCCATCACTCGCCCGAGGGCCGCATCCTCGATATCGAGATCAGCCTCAGCCAGCGCCAGAAAGCCGGCAATCCCCTGGCCATCCGCTGCCTGCTGCGCGACGTCACCCAGCAGCGCCAGCGCGAGCACCGCCTCGCGCTGCAACTCGCCGTGAGCCAGATTCTGGGCGAGAACATGGCCCCCGAAACCGCGTCCATGCGCATCCTGGAAGCGCTCTGCGTGGCCCACGGTTGGGATGCCGCCATCAAATGGAAGCTCAACGACAAACAGGATGGTCTCGAGTTCTCGACCGCCTGGGGCTATCCCGGCCGCCGCGCGGAAGCTCTCATTCGCGAGAGCATGGGCGTAACCGTGGTGTGCGGAGCCGATTTGGCCGGCCGCGCCTGGAAAGAAGGCCGTCCGGTCTGGCACTCCGATCTCACCAGGCTTCCGGCCAGCCCGCGCCTGCAATCGGCTCTCCGGCAGGACATGGTCTCCGGCTGGGCTGCGCCGGTGCGCGTGGGCGACCAGACCCTGGCGGTTCTCGAGTTCTTCTGCCGCTACGCTGTGCGCGAGGACCGCGAAGCCATCGCCACGGTGGAAACCGTGGCCGCCTCGCTGGGGCAGATGCTGGCGCGCAGCGAGGAGCGCAGCCGCGCCGAAGAGCTTTTCCGCCGGCAGCAGGTTCTCCTCGACTCGGTCGCCGACGGCATCTGCGGCCTTGACCGCGAAGGCCGCGTCAGCTTCGCCAATCCCGCCGCCGCGCGCATGCTCGGCGCCGAGCCCGACGCGCTCACGGGAAAGACCGTGCATGCGCTGCTCCACGGCTCCGCGGCCGCGAACCGCGCCTGCAGCGAGGACTGCCTGCTCAAGCGCAATGCCTCGCTTGCCCGCGCCACCGCCGGCGAGGACAACATCTTCCGCGCCGACGGCTCCGCCTTCCCCGCCGAGTACGCGCTCACGCCCATCCCCGACCAGGGCCGCTTCTCCGGCTCCGTCTTGAGCTTCCGCGACATCAGCCAGCGCTACGCCCTCGACCGCCTCAAGGACGAGTTCATCTCCACCGTGAGCCACGAGCTGCGCACCCCGCTCACCTCCATCCGCGGCGCGCTCGGCCTGCTCTCCTCGGGAATCCTGAGCGAGGTGAACGAGAAGGCCGCCAATCTTCTCCGCATCGCGCTCACCAACTCCGACCGCCTGGTGCGCCTCATCAACGACATTCTCGACCTCGAGCGCATTCAGAGCGGCAAGCAGCCCCTCGCCTTTCGCGTCGTGCAACTGGCTGAGCTCATTCGCCAGGCCATCGACGGCATGCAGCCCGTGGCCGATTCGGCCGGCGTGCAGCTCTTCCACGACACCACGCAGGCTGAGGTCTCCGCCGATCCCGACCGCCTGCTGCAGGTGCTCACCAATCTGCTCTCCAACGCGGTCAAGTTTTCGCCGCCTGGATCGTCAGTCTCCATCATGCTGCGCCCGGGCGTCACCGGGGTCACGCTCTCGGTCATCGATCACGGCCGCGGCATTCCCGCCGACAAGCTCGAATCCATCTTCGACCGCTTTCAGCAGGTCGAGGCCGCCGATGCGCGGCAGAAAGGCGGCAGCGGTCTCGGTCTCGCCATCTGCCGCTCCATCGTTCTGCAGCACTCAGGCCGCATCTGGACTGAGCGCAATCCCGTCCGCGGTTCCACCTTCCGCGTCTTCCTGCCCTACCAGCCCGTTCCCCTCGAACCCGGCGAGCCGCCCAGCGGCGAGCCCCGCTCCGGCACCGTGGTCCTGGCCGGCGCGGGACC